>JAGCCY010000085.1 GCA_017651385.1 Lachnospiraceae bacterium | reverse complement strand
CCGTGGCTGTCATGCCCGAGGTTGAAGATGTTGATGTAGTGATCGACGAAAAAGATATAAGGATCGACGTAATGCGGGCTTCGGGTAACGGCGGCCAGTGTGTCAATACGACCGACTCTGCGGTAAGACTTACCCACTATCCTACGGGGATCGTGGTATATTCGCAGACAGAAAAGTCGCAGCTTCAGAACAAGGACAAGGCTTTTGCATTGTTAAGGGCAAAGCTTTATGACCTTGAGATGCAGAAACAGCACGACGAGGAAGCGGAACTTCGAAGAAGCCAGATCGGAACGGGCGACAGGTCGGAGAAGATAAGGACCTATAACTTCCCGCAAAGCCGTGTAACGGATCATCGTATAGGATTTACTTCCCACAATCTTGAGGGTGTGCTTGACGGAGATCTCGATCAGATACTCGACAGCCTCATCGCTGCGGATCAGGCGGCCAAGCTTACAAAAATGCAGAACAGTGATAATTGATCACCAAAATTTCATATTTTAGGTGATTTACTAATAATAAAAAAGAAAGTATACTGATAAAAGTGCGTGGCTTACATAGTAAGCAGGCGGGCCGCGAAAGCGGCGCATAAGTTACGGAGGATATACCAATGAGTGAAGAAGTTAAGGATATCATCGAGCCTGAAGAAGAGGTTAAGGATGATGAAGAAAAGGTTGATAACGGTTCAACCGACACGATAAGCAAGAGCAAAGCAAAGCGTGAAGCCAGAAAGGCTGAAGTTAAAGCTTCCAAGAAGAAAAAGGCATTCGGCAGGATAATCGAGACGATTGTAGGCCTTGCCATTGCCGCTGTTTTCATCGGTGCTATCGTAATGGGTATCTGGCAGTCGGCAACGACGGTCTCTCCCAACAATGCATTCGGTGCAGGTCTTACCGAAGAAGGTTTTATAGAAGGTGCAGATCTAAGTTCCGTCAAGGATCTTAAATTTGAGTCCATGGTCATAAGCAAAGCGGATATCGAATATTCCGAGGATAAGATCAGGGCAGATGTTGATTCCGCACTTACAAGTGCAAAGTATTCAGACGACGATGCTTCTCTGACCGTTAAAGACGGTGATACGATCAACCTTGATTACACGGGATATGTTGATGATGTTGCTTTTGACGGCGGTTCCGCCCAGGGTTCTTCCCTTACGATCGGTTCGGGTTCTTTTATCGATGACTTTGAACAGCAGCTCATCGGTTCCCATCCCGGAGATGAAGTTACCGTAAATGTCACTTTCCCCGATCCTTATGACAATAACCCCGATCTTGCGGGCAAGGATGCAAGATTTGAGTGCAAAGTCAACAGTATTACGGTAATTCCCGAGCTTACGGACGAATTTGTCAAAGAACACTATGCAGGCGTTGCATCCACTGCCGAAGAACTTAAAGAGTACTTTAAGAAAAACGGTGAAGAAGCAAACCTTGAAAATTATCTCGTTGAATACTTAAACAACAATGCATCCGCAGGAAAGTATCCCAAGGAATATGTTAAGAATCTTGCTTCCGTGCTTTACTATTCGGATGAACAGAACTATGATTACACAAACCAGTACTATCAGTACATTCTCGGCACTCCCAGATACGGAAGCTTTTCCGAATATACCGGCATGAGCGATTCCGATTATCAGAAGTCGTTAAAAGAACGCGCAAAGACCACAACGGCCGTATCGATGACTCTTGAAAAGATCTATAAAGAACAGGGTCTTAAGTATACGGACGAACAGTATTCGGAAGTTGTTGCAGCTTACGGTGACGAAGCAACTTACGGCAAAGGATTTATCACACAGAACGCGATCAAGCTTGCCGCAATGGAATATATTAAGAGCGTCGTAACCGTACAGTAAGGAAATTTTAATGAAATAATAAGAAGGAACGGTCATTTGAACCGTTCCTTTTTTGTTAAAAAAAAGGTACAATACATATTGTATTTTATAAGGGGATTTTTTGAGGAAGGTTAAATGGACGTTAGTTTTTCCGAATACAGCATAAAGCATAAAAGGGCAGAGTACCCGGTGCTGGTACGCTTTATGGAGCTTAAGGCGGGCTATAAGAATTCCGAAGCCCCAAGTCTTAAGTTTAATGATATTATCATTCTTATCATAAACAACGGTTCATTAAGAGTGGCTACGGAAACGGAAAATCACGTTTTAAATGCAGGCCAGGGAATACTTATCAACAGCGGCACTGCGTTTAAGCTTCACCTGGTTTCCAATGAATCGTGCGGTTTTTATGAAATTGCCTTTGATGTAAAATACGTATTGCCCGAAAAGCCGTTATATGATCTTTACGGCAGGCCGTTTATCAAAAAAGTTTCGGGAAAGCTTATACTTCTTAACGAAGATACGATCAGGGACGAGGCCATACTTGATAACTGCAACCGTATCGTTGCGGCAAACCTTGTAAAGAAAAAGGGCTATGAGCTCATCACGAGAAGCCTTCTTTCAAACTTATGGTTTTCACTCCTTGAATATACGGTCGACAGGGACAGTACGATATTCGGTAAAAATTCGCATACATCCGATGAAAAGAGAGTGGAAGCCGCCGTGGCTTACATTTCGGAGAATTACAGCGACATGATCACTTTAGATGATATAGCCGATCACATACATTTAAGCAACAGCGAATGCTGCAGATGTTTTAAACGTGTTCTTTTTAAGTCACCGGTCGAATATCTTATGGAGTACAGGATATACAGCGCGGTAAGGCTTTTATACAAAGATCCGGGAGCATATGAATCAATATCGGACCTTTCGTATATAACGGGATTCAACAATCCAAGCTACTTTAACAAGATTTTTAAGAGGTTTGCGGGATGCACTCCGACCGCATACAGAAAACTTTTAAAAAACGATCCGGACAAGGCGGAGAGATTATATACAAATATAAAGGAAGGAATTACGGTACTGTAATATGACCACCGAAGAATTGTATTTAAAACTTGAGAACCCCGAATTTTACAGAGAAAACATCATTGAAGCTCATTCCGATCATTGGTTTTACGATTCCGTAAAGGATGTGATCCATAATGAGAACATGCCGCTTAAGCAAAGTTTAAACGGTATGTGGAAGTTTAGATATTCAAAGAATCTATATGAAAGACCTGAGCATTTCTATGAGCAGGGAGATCCGCTCGAAGGCTTTGAAGATATCAAAGTGCCCGGAAATATCGAGTTAAGCGGTTACGATGTGCCAAAGTATATAAATTCCGAGTATCCCTGGCACGGGATCGAAGATTTAAAACCGGGTGAAGTTTCGAGAACCGATTCGCCGGTGGGAAGCTATGTGACAAGATTTACTCTTAAAGATGAACTTAAGGGCAAAAAAGTGTTCATATCCCTTCAGGGAGTACAGACTGCTTTCAGACTTTTCTTGAACGGAGAATATGTATGCTTTTCGACCGACAGTTTTACTCCGTCTGAGGCTGAACTTACCAAATATTTAAAAGACGGAGAAAATACTCTTGCGATCGAAGTATACAGGAATTCTTCGGAAACATGGCTTGAGTGTCAGGATATGTGGAGGATGTTCGGTATATTCAGGGAAGTATACCTTTTTGCAATTCCCGTTGCGCATGTGTGGGATATTGCCACCGAGACAGATTTTGACTGTGAGAGTCAAGAAGGCATACTCAAGGCGCTCATAAAAGTTGAAGGACCGGCACGATATGCTCTGACCGATGTATTGGACGCAAACGGAAATCTTGTTCTTTCAACGGAAGGTAAGATAATCGAAAAGGACGGCGAAAAGTTCACGTATGTATCCGGAACTGTAAAAGACGTACTTCCCTGGAGTGCCGAGGTCCCGAATCTTTATACATTAAGAGTCGCACTTACCGATGAAGCGGGTGAACCGCTTGAATATGCTGTAATGAAAGTCGGTTTCAGTCGTATTGAGATAGATGGAAGTGTACTTAAATTAAACGGCAGACACCTTGTATTAAAGGGTGTAAACCGTCATGAATTCAGTGCTTTAAACGGCCGCGCCGTAACATATGAAGAAATGCTTGAGGATATAAAGAACTTTAAGCGAAACAACATCAATGCGGTAAGAACATGCCATTATCCAAATCAGTCAATGTGGTACAGACTTTGTGACGAGTATGGCATATATATGATAGACGAGACCAACCTTGAAACTCACGGAAGCTGGGATTATTCGCCCGAAAGTCCTTTCAATCAGCCGGTGCCCGCAAGCAGACCCGACTGGAGGGATACGGTGGTATTTCGCGCGGACAATATGGTAAGGCGTGACAGAAATCACCCTGCCGTAATAATCTGGAGTCTCGGCAATGAGTCTTACGGCGGGGAGAATTTCCGTGAGATGTACAGACACATCAAAGAGATAGATTCGACACGCCCCGTCCATTATGAGGGTGTGAGCTGGAGCCCGGAATACAGGGACGCTTCGGACTTTGAATCGAGAATGTATGCAAAACCCGATGATGTAAGGTCATATCTTACATCCAATCCCGATAAGCCGTATGTGCTGTGCGAATATATGCATTCAATGGGTAATTCCACGGGAGGCATGAAGCTTTATACGGATCTTGAAGAATTCGAAACTTACAGCGGCGGATTTATCTGGGATTATATCGATCAGGCTTTATATACCGACAAGGAAAAGACCCGGCTGGGTTACGGCGGAGACTTTAGGGATTTTCCCAATAACGGCGCTTTTTCGGGCGACGGTATCGTGTTTGCGGACCGCACGGATTCTCCGAAGGTTTCGGAAGTCAAAGAACTTTATGCAAACGTTAAGATCGAAGTGTCGGAAGATACGATAATACTATCGAACCGAAATCTTTTCAAAAACCTTTCTTCATACTACCTTGTGTATACCGTCTCAGACGAAACGGGTGTTATTTATGAAAAGAGGTTTGATAATCTTTTCTGCGCTTCCTTAAATTCGCTCACCTTGGAAACGGGATTTGACAATAAAGAAGATCTATGCGGCGATTACGTGATAAATGCTTCGCTTTATGAAAAAGAGGCAACGAGATGGGCCGATGCGGATCATGAAGTCTGCTTCGGAGAAAAAGCCGTATATGTCGATAAGGAAGAGCAGGAAAACGTCAAAGCCGGTGATGAAAATACAGACGACGGTTCCGAATATGAAGAGATCCTGATCTCCGATGAAAAAAGTCCGTTTAAGTTCATTGCGTCGGCAAAAGAAACTGCCGGAGTATCAACGGAGAATATGCGCATCTTGTTCGGAAGATTTACTCCCGGTCCGAGGGCACTTTCTTTTGCCGGAAAAGAGTATCTATTAAGTACTCCGATGCCGGTATATTACAGGGCTTACACCGATAACGACAAGGGGGCCGGCCTTGATAAGAAGGCACAGCTTTGGCAGATGCTGTCGTTGTATCCCAGATGCGTTCTTTCAGAACTTGAAGACAAGGGTGAATACGTTGAAGCAGTCTACGATTATAACTGTCTTCTTGACTTAAGGATATGGACGAGAGTAATATATCGCGTATATCCTGATGACTCTATAGAGGTTACGTTAAGCTATCACGGTCTTGAAGGACTTCCCGAGCTTCCGCTTGTGGGCATGGACTTTAAACTTATAAAAGAACTTGAGAACGTTAAATATTTCGGTAAGGGACCTTATGAGAATTACAGGGACAGAAACAACGGTTCAAAGACAGCTGTCCATTCGGCAAAGGTATCCGAAAATCTTACAAGATATTTAAGACCGCAGGAGTGCGGTAACCGTACGAATGTAAGATGGCTTACGCTTACCGATGATAACGGCGAAGGTATTGAATTCAGGGTAAAGACCGGTACGATGGAAGTTTCTTTCCTGCCGTACTCTGCGGCGGAACTCGACAATGCGAACCATATATATGAGCTTCCCGAGAGGAATTACACTTATGTAAGGCTTAT
>JAGCCY010000007.1 GCA_017651385.1 Lachnospiraceae bacterium | reverse complement strand
GTGCTCTTATTTATCTTATCATTCATTTTCTGAGGATATTTATATGCGGTGAAACCGTATGGACGCCTTACAATTCGCTTAACGATGTCCTGCTTCCGAATATCGTTGCATCGTTTTTCTATTCCGTAATAGGACTTTTGTTCTTATACAGTGTCATCAGAAGAGCTTATCTTAAGGTACTGTTTAAATCGAGTATCATAGTGGCCTTCTTTAAATGGCTCGGTAAGAGATTTTCTTTTGTAAAAAGGATATTCTGGAGAGTATACGATTCACTCGGCCTTGCGATAAGAATGTGGTCCGCTTATCTTTTGTTTCTGATATTTAACACATTCTGGGCATGCATGCTGTTTTTCTCGAACTGGACCATCGTTTCGTTTCTTGTGCTTTTCCTGTTTGACGGTATGGTGGGCATACTTTTGTTTAACAGAAGTCTTGAGCGAAAGAAGATCTTTGATGCCATCGATCGGATAAACAGCGGAGATTTTGATTATAAACTCGATGTTTCAAAGCTTCACGGTGATAACCGTACATTCGCCCTTATAGTGAACGATGTCGGCGATTCTATACAGAAAGCCGTTGAGACAAGTTCAAAGGACGAAAAATTAAAAGCCGATCTTATCACCAATGTTTCACACGATATAAAGACACCTCTTACAAGCATTATCAATTATGTTGATCTTATAAAACGTGAGAACATCGATAATGACAGGGTCAAAAATTATATAAGGATCTTAGACGAAAAATCGCAAAGACTTAAGCAGCTTACCGTAGACCTTGTGGAGGCGTCGAAGATCACTTCGGGCAACATCACCTTAGAGATCACGAGAATGAATGTTACGGAGCTTATAAATCAGGCTCAGGGTGAATTTGAAGAAAAATTCAATGAAAAAGGCCTTTCATTGATAACATCGCTTCCCAAAGGCTCCGTGGTGATCGAAGCGGATCCAAGATATATTTGGAGAATCGTTGAAAACCTTCTTCAGAACGCATATAAATATGCAATGCCCGATACAAGAGTATATCTTGATGTCGAAAGAGATGAGATAAACAAAAAACTTATAATGTCGTTTAAGAATATTTCCGCTCAGCAGTTAAACATTAAAGCTTCGGAACTTACCGAGAGATTTATAAGAGGAGATGTTGCGAGAAGCTCCGAAGGAAGCGGACTCGGTCTTTCGATAGTCAAATCGCTTGTAAAGGCTCATAACGGTACTTTTGAAGTATATCTTGACGGAGATCTTTTCAAAGCGACGGTAACACTTCCTTTGGTAAATGAAAATTCCGTAAACAAAGATAAAACCGATTAAATAAATACTCCGGCAAAAACCTTTCGCCGGAGTTTATTTTATTCGTTTATCTCATAACTTACACGGTTGTTGTATTTATCGAGAACTTCGTGTATCTTTTCCGTTGATGTCATAACATTTGCGACCGATATATCGTGATTCATAAAATCGATTATCTGTGCTATGAATTTTGACACATCCGCCTCGATATAATAGGGCTTTTGCTTGATCTCGGGCGGGGTATAGATAAGATTTGTGGTTATTATCTTATCAAAGATACATTTTTCATATGCCTTATCGAAGGCATCCGTACCGTTGTTGAACTGGCCGAAGGTAGCAAGGATAAATATACGTTTAGCATTCATCTTCTTAAGCTGACCGGCCGTATCGAGCATGCTTTCACCGGATGAGATTATATCATCGATTATGATAACATCTTTGCCGTCAATGTTTTCACCCAGAAATTCGTGAGCAACGATCGGGTTTTTTCCGTTTACGATAGTGGAGTAGTCGCGGCGTTTATAGAACATACCCGCATCAACGCCCAAAACGTTGGCAAAATATATCGCCCTGTCGAGTGCGCCTTCATCGGGAGATATAACAACGGTGTGTTCTTTGTCTATGATCATATCGTCTTCTCCGGAAAGAAGAGCTTTTAAGAACTGATAATATGCACTGAAATTATCAAAACCGCAAAGAGGAGTGGCATTCTGTACTCTGGGATCGTGAGCATCGAAGGTTACGATGTTCGATACGCCCATAGAAGTGAGTTCTTCAAGTGCGTAAGCACAGTCAAGGGATTCTCTTGTGTTTCTTTTGTGCTGCCTTCCTTCATAAAGATAAGGCATTATAACATTGATCCTTCGAGCCTTACCGGTTGCGGCGGAGATTATCCTCTTAAGATCCTGATAGTGATCGTCGGGAGACATATGATTGACATAGCCGTTCATTTTATAGGTTATGGAATTGTTGCATACATCAACAAGGATAAAAAGATCTTTTCCTCTGACGGATTCGTTAAATACGGCTTTGGCTTCGCCTGTACCGAATCTCGGACAGTCCACATCCATTAAAAAGGTGGGACTTAAATAATCGTGAAAAGCGGGATCGTTCTTTAATGCGGTGTCCATTCTTTTACGAAAATCAACAAGATAGTGATCGACACTCTTTCCGATCTTCATAGCGGAGTTCATTGCTACGATCTTAAGCGGTGCCACGGGCAATGCATTTTCAAGTTCTCTTAAATTCGGCATCACAATCCTCCTTTTGGTTACACATCTATTTTTAACATTACGTTAGTGACACGTCAAGGAAATTCGTTTAATATATATTATGTAAAATAAAGGTATAAAGAGTGTATTAAATGGAACATAAAAGTGTTAAGACACATAAAATAAAATCTGTTGAAAAAGGTTCCGTTGCCGAAAAGGCAGGACTTAAAGTCGGGGATGTCATTCTCACGATAAACGGAGAAGAGATAGAGGATATCTTCGATTACAGATATGATATCTTATCGTCTCACTTAAAGATAGGCTTTTTAAGAGACGAAGAGCCTGTTGAAATAACCGTCGAAAAGCCCGAAGACGACGATCTCGGCCTTGAATTCGACGAAGGGCTCATGGATGATTACAGAAGCTGTCGTAACGGCTGTATATTCTGCTTTATCGATCAGATGCCTCCGGGGCTTCGCAAAACGCTCTATTTTAAAGATGACGATCAGCGGCTTTCGTTTCTTCAGGGAAATTACGTTACGCTCACTAATCTATCGGAACATGATGTTGACCGTATCATAAAGTTCAGAATGGAGCCCATCAATATCTCATTTCAGACCACAAATCCCGAACTTCGCTGTAAGATGTTAAGAAACAGATTTGCGGGAGACTGTCTTAAGATAGTGGACAGGCTTTACGAGAACGGCATTACGATGAACGGACAGATCGTTCTCTGCAAAGGCTACAACGATAAGGATGAGCTTAAAAGGTCGATAGAAGATCTTTCAAAGTATATACCTTATCTTGAAAGTGTGTCGGTAGTACCCGTCGGGCTCACCAAATACCGTGCAAAGCTTACAAAACTTGAGCCTTTCACGAAGGATGACGCCTGTGAAGTCATAGATATGATCGAAGACTATCAGAAAAAATTCTATGAAGAATCCGGCACGCATTTTATACATGCAAGTGACGAATGGTACATAAATGCCGGGAGAGAACTTCCCGAAGAAGACAGATACGACGGGTATCTGCAGCTTGCAAACGGCGTGGGCATGACAAGGCTTTTGATAAATGAATTTTATGAGGCTCTGGCTTCCACCAAGTATAAAGGCATTAAAAAACATTTTATGAAACGCTCGGAATGTACTCTTGTGACAGGAAAGCTTGTGTATCCCGTCATGAAAGAATTTGCGGATAAGGTCAACAAAACATTTCCGAAAGCGGATGTGGACGTTGTCGCGATAAGAAATGACTTCTTCGGAGAGACGATCACCGTTGCGGGGTTACTTACCGGCGGGGATATAGTTAAGCAGTTAAAAGAACACGGATACAAAAAGCGCGTTCTTTTACCGCAAAGCGTACTTAAGGCCGATGAAGACATATTCCTTGATGACATGACGCTTGATGAATTCAAGGATTCTTTACAAGTTAAAGTTGATATTGTAAAATCAAGCGGACGCGATCTACTGGATTGTTTACTGGATGTAAGCAGATAAACTTTAAGCTTACAGGGTAAACTGTCAACATATGAAAGAACGGTGTTAAATGGAAACTAAGAAACGTAAGCCCATAGTTGCGGTTGTCGGAAGGCCCAATGTAGGCAAGTCGACGCTTTTTAACGCACTTGCGGGAGAAAAAATATCAATAGTCAAAGACACTCCGGGTATAACAAGAGACAGAATATATGCGGATGTTACCTGGCTTAATTACAATTTTACATTGATCGATACGGGCGGTATAGAACCGGACAGCAGCGACGTGATCTTAAAACAGATGCGCGAACAGGCGGAGATTGCAATAAATACCGCGGATGTCATTCTTTTTATGGTGGATGTCAAGCAGGGACTTGTGGATTCGGACTCCAAAGTATGCGATATGTTAAGGCGCTCGCAAAAACCTGTTTTGATCGTGGTCAACAAGGTTGATGATTTCAACAAATATATGACCGATGTATATGAGTTTTATAATCTGGGCATAGGAGATCCCTATCCGGTTTCTTCGGTCAATAAGCTCGGTTTCGGAGATCTTCTTGATGAAGTAGTCAAGTATTTTAAGGATCTTGATATCGAAGAAGGAGAAGACGACAGGATTAAGGTTGCCGTTGTCGGTAAGCCCAATGTCGGCAAAAGTTCGCTCATCAACAAGATCATCGGTGAGGACAGACTCATCGTATCCGATATTGCAGGCACCACAAGGGATGCGGTTGACACGGATGTTGTGTATAATGAAAAAGAATACGTGTTTATAGATACAGCGGGTGTGCGTCGTAAAAGCCGTATCCATGAGGATCTTGAACACTATATGATCATAAGAACTGTCGGTGCGGTCGAACGTGCCGATGTTGTAGTGCTTATGATAGATGCCGAGGAAGGCGTTACCGAGCAGGACGCAAAGATCGCCGGTATAGCGCACGACAGAGGCAAGGCCATAATAATCGCGGTCAACAAGTGGGATGCCGTTGAAAAGGACGATAAGACCATTTATAAGTTCACCGAAGAGGTAAGGCAGGTTCTTTCGTTCATGCCTTATGCCGAGATCATATTTATCTCCGCAAAGACAGGACAGCGTATCAATAAGCTTTTTGAAACGATCGATGCTGTTTATGAAAATCATGCGTTAAGAGTCGGCACCGGTGTGCTTAACGAGATTATGACAAGAGCGGTCTCAATGCAGCAGCCTCCGACGGATAAAGGCAAAAGGCTTAAACTGTTCTATATCACGCAGGCTTCGGTCAAGCCGCCCACATTTGTTATTTTTGTAAACGATAAGGAAATGATGCATTTTTCTTATACGAGATATATAGAGAATCAGATAAGAGAAGCGTTTGGCTTTAAGGGTACGCCTTTAAAGTTCATTATTCGCGAGAGAAAGGACGACAACAGCAAATGATCCGTTTAATATGTGCATTGATAGGTTATGCGTTCGGCAGCATTCAGACCGCATATATTTTGGGAAAGATTAAGGGTATCGATATCCGCGAACACGGAAGCGGCAATGCAGGTACCACAAATACGTTAAGAGTTTTAGGCACCAAAGCCGGACTTATCGTATTTGCAGGTGATATGTTAAAGTCCATAATCGCCGTATTACTGTGTAAAGCACTATTTTTAAAGACACATATGGATATCGCTCCTTTGATAACTATCTATACGGGTCTTGGCTGTGTACTCGGCCACAATTTCCCTTTCTATCTTAAATTCAAGGGCGGCAAAGGTATTGCCACAACGGGCGGTATCATGATCGCTTTTCACTGGTATTACATACCTGTGGGATTGCTTCTTTTCTTCGGAAACTTCTTTATAACTCATATAGTATCGATAGGTTCGATGCTTTTGTACACAGGTTTCTTTGTACAGACGATCATAATGGGCCAGCATGGCGTATTCAATGTTGCACAGCCTGTATTAAACGAGCTCTATATCGTGCTCGCATTTATGACGTTACTTGCATTTTTCATGCACAGGACCAATATCAGAAGACTTCTTACGGGCAATGAACGCAAGACTTATCTTATCAAAAAGAACAAAATGGATATCGAGACAAACAACGATGCCAGAAATTATAAAGGCGAAGGCAGGGATATGGAATGAAAGTAGGTGTTATCGGGGCCGGATCATGGGGCATTGCCCTTGCTAAATTGTTAAGGACCAACGGCCATGACGTTACGGTATGGTCGATCATAAAGGAAGAAGTGGATATGCTTTCAAAAGAAAGAGAGCATAAGACCAAGCTTCCGGGCGTTATTCTTGACGAACAGGTTCAATTTACAACAGATCTTAAACTTACATGCGAATCAAACGATATACTCGTTCTTGCGGTTCCTTCTCCGTTTGTAAGATCCACATCAAGATCGATGAAGGATTTTGTAAAAGAAGGGCAGATAATAGTAAACGTTGCAAAGGGTATTGAAGAAAATACACTGATGACGCTTTCTTCGATCATCGAAGAAGAAATACCGCAGGCGAAGGTAGCCGTTATGTGCGGTCCTTCTCATGCTGAGGAAGTCGGCAAAGAGATCCCCACCTCAATAGTAGTGGGAGCAAAAGAAAGAAAAACAGCGGAATTATTGCAGAATGTATTCATGAACATTAATTTCCGTGTATATACATCACCCGATGTACTCGGGATGGAAATAGGCTCGGCCCTTAAGAATGTGGTCGCTCTTGCCGCCGGAATAGCGGACGGCTTAGGCTACGGCGACAATACAAAGGCCGCTCTTATCACAAGAGGAATTGCAGAGATCACTAGACTCGGTGTTAAGATGGGCGGTAAATTCGAAACATTTGCAGGCCTTACCGGTATAGGTGATCTTATCGTTACATGCGCTTCAATGCATTCAAGAAACAGAAGGGCCGGAATACTTATCGGTCAGGGAAAGACAATGCAGGAAGCAATGGATGAGGTCAAAATGGTGGTTGAAGGAGTATACTCCGCAAAAGCCGCTATCGGACTTGCAAAGAAATATGACGTTGAACTTCCGATCATTGAAGAAGTCAATAAAGTTTTGTTTGAAAACGAGCCGGCTGCAGAGGCCGTTAAGAACCTTATGATCAGAGACAAAAAGATCGAGATAGGAGAAGACTTTGGAGAATAATTTTACTTCTACGGGCGAATATATCGCGTCAAACGAACTGATGATGAGCGTTAACATCGCCATCGCTTTGGAAAAGCCTTTGCTTATTAAAGGTGAGCCGGGAACCGGTAAGACCATGCTTGCAAAAGCCGTAAGCGAAGCTCTCGGCAAGAATCTTATAGTATGGAACATTAAGTCCACCACGAAGGCACAGGAAGGTCTCTATACGTATGATACGATACAGAGACTTTACGATTCCCAGTTTAAGAACGAGGGCGTTGACAATATTGCCAATTATATCAAACTGGGCAAGCTTGGCGAGGCCTTTGAATCGGATGAGCAGGTGGTCCTTTTGATCGATGAGATCGATAAGGCCGATCTTGAATTCCCCAACGACCTTTTGTGGGAGCTTGACCGTATGGAATTCTATATTTACGAGACAAAGCGTACGGTAAAGGCGAAGAAGCGCCCGATAGTGATCATTACATCAAATGCGGAGAAGGAACTTCCCGATGCTTTTTTAAGAAGATGTATATTCCATTATATCGATTTCCCCGATGCACCGCTTATGGAAGAGATCGTTAAAAGCCACATTCCGGATATCGACGAGATACTTCTTAAGAATGCTATGGATACATTTTACGAGATCCGTACATATTCGCAGCTTAGAAAGAAACCCGCGACGAGTGAACTTATCGACTGGCTCAATGCACTTATCATTGCCGGCATAAACCCTGATATCATCAGAAAGGAACTTCCTTTTGCGGGCGTTCTCATCAAAAAGGATGAAGATCTTGAGGTATTAAGAAGAAGGGTAATCTGATTTGTTTACAACATTCTTTTACACGCTTAAAGCGAAAGGGCTCGAAGTATCGCTGACCGAATGGATAGCACTTTTCAACGCCCTCAAACAGAATCTTAATAACTCATCCTTGACCGGATTTTATTATATGGCCAGAGCGATACTTGTCAAAAACGAGACCGATTTTGATAAATTCGATATGGCTTTTGAAGAGTGCTTTAAAGGCATAAAAAGTGAAGACGCCATAACGGAAAGAATGTTAAGGTGGCTCGATAAATCCGATATCACCGAACTTACCCATGAGGAAGAAAAGTACTGGCTCAACCAGCAGGAAGAGCTTCAGATCGACAAAGACGATGTCGAACAGAAGTTTAAACAGCGTTTAAAAGATCAGGACAGCGAGCATAACGGAGGCTCATACTGGATCGGTACGATGGGTAAGACAAGTTTCGGTAATATGGGCGGAAACATCGGCGGTGTCAGAGTAGGAGGCACGACCGGTTATCAGTCTGCCTTCAGTGTTGTGGGAGCCAGAAAATACAAAGATTTCCGAAACGACAAAATGCTTGATAACAGGCAGTTTCAGATGGCATTCCGCCGGCTTCGCCAGTTCTCCTCAAAACTCGATATTCCGAAGACGGAGCTTGATATTCCCGGTACGATCGATGAAACCTGCAAAAACGGAGGGTATCTAAGGATCGAAATGGAAAAACCGCGCAAGAATTCGGTAAAGCTTCTTTTGCTCATGGATTCGGGCGGTACGATGATCCCGTTTACAAATCTCTTAAATGAGTTGTTTCAGGCAATACACAAATCCAATCATTACAAAGACGTTAAATCCTATTATTTTCATAATTGTATCTATTCAAAGCTTTATAAAACACCCGAATGCGAAAACGGTGACTGGATAGATACCGAGTGGATGTTTAAAAATATAGACAGTGATTATAAAGTCATAATAGTCGGAGACGCCGCAATGGCTCCCGAAGAACTGTATTCCGATACTGGCAATTACAGAGGCCCGAACGGCGGACTGAGCGGAGAGCAGTGGCTTCTTTTGCTTAAATCGCATTATAAAAAGATCGTATGGTTAAATCCCAAAATGGCTCCCGGAGACGCTCCCTGGAGAGAAGCGGAGACAAGGATAAAAAACATATTTCCGATGTATAAGCTTACGATCGACGGTTTGAACGAAGCTCTTACAAAATTGATGCAGAAATAGTATAATAAATCACACGTTTATTCAGGTTGTTATCATCATTTTATTTTCATTTGCGGGGGTCCTATGGAAAAAATAATGATAGTCGATGATAATATGGCAAACCTCATTCTTGCAAGAAAGGTTCTTGAAGATATTTATGAGGTCATTCCGGTTTCTTCGGGCATTTCCGCTCTCGAATGTTTAAGAGACATGCCCGAACTTCCCGTTTTGGTGCTTCTTGACATAGACATGCCGAATGTAAACGGTTTTCAGGTCATATCCGAGATGAAGAACAGTAAGCGTCTTATGGATATACCGATCATTTTTCTGACTGCCCAGGATGATGATATAACGGAGCTTGAAAGTTACAATCTCGGAGCTTCCGATTATATCAAAAAGCCTTTTACGGCAAACCTTCTTAAAAAGCGTATCGATATACAGATACAGCTTATTTCCCAAAGAAAAAAATTAAGAGAATATACCGAAGATCTTGCCGCTTCCGTTCAGGAAAAGGCAAAACGATTTGTGGAACTTCAGTATTCCGTTGTCGAGATGTTCGTCGATATGCTTGAAAAACGAAACAGTTTTGCGGGCGTTCATGCAAAACGCGTGGAAAAGGACATGGATACTTTTTTAAGTTTTCTCGTAAGAAGCGGTGATTATGATTTTTCCGCCGACGAATGTGAAACGATAAGCTTTGCTTCGAAGATTCATGACATTGGTAAACTCTGCATCAAAGACAAATACTTTGATATCAAGCCGGTCGATGATAAAGGAAAGACGCATGACAGTGATATGGTCAAGATTCATACTATCTTAGGTGCCGAGACCATTTCAAAGATCACTCAGCTTACGAGCGAGGATTCGAATTTCATGACATATGCCATGAAAATGTGTAAGTATCATCACGAAAACTGGGACGGTTCGGGTTATCCCGAAAGGCTTCAGGGCGAGAGCATACCCTTGGAGGCAAGGATACTTGCCATCGTCAATATGTACGACAATCTTCGTTATTCTCAGAATGAGGAAAAAAATCTGACTCATCAGGAAGCAATGATGAAGATAAAATTTCTTAAATTTACCATGTTCGATCCTAAACTTACGGATGCTTTTATTTCATGCGGTCGGGAGATTTCCGTAATCAATCCCTAAGGGGAGGGGACACTTTATGGATAAACTGTTCAGCAGGATCTTTAAAGAGAATATATCCGTTAAAGAAAGACTGTTTTATTTCAGTCTGTTGTTTTGCAGTTTTTTAAGTCTTCTTTTTGCTTTTCTCTGTACCGTTTTTAAGATGGATTACGATACGATCATAATCGGTTATCTTTTGACCGGTGTATTTACCCTTTTTATCGTATTTGAATTTTTTTCCCAAAAAACAGACAGACTTGTAAACATTTTTCTTATCCTCATCGACTTTGTGTTTTTCCCGTTGTTCTTTATATTTTCAAAGAAAAACAGCGCCGAGATGCTTATTTATTTTGCGATCGGTTTTCTTTTTATCCTTATCTTTTTAAGAGGTCCCAAGAGGATCGTATATCTGTCGATCTTAGGCGCGATCGATCTTTTCTCCATAATATATACTTTCTGGCTCGGTCCCAATGCATTAAGCCATTATCTGGGTCTTGGCATTAACGACTATATCCGTCTTATATTTGCGGTCATCGCAACATCCGGATACGGTGTTTTCATTCTTACTTTTAGAAGAAAATATGCGTTGATCGAGCTTAAAGAACATGCAAACGAAGGACTTAAGGTCGAACAGGT
>JAGCCY010000084.1 GCA_017651385.1 Lachnospiraceae bacterium | reverse complement strand
TGATGAGCTTCCTCAGATCATAAACATAATCAAAGGCGATATGGCCATTGTGGTACCGAGGCCGGCTCTCTGGAACCAGTACGATCTCATAGCCGAACGCGATAAATACGGTGCAAACGATGTTCTTCCGGGTCTTACGGGATGGGCGCAGATCAACGGCCGTGACGAGCTTGAGATTCCCGTGAAAGCAAAACTTGACGGCGAATATGTAAAGCGGATCGGACTTATTATGGATATAAGATGTATATTCGGCACGATCGTTTCGGTGGCAAAACAGGACGGTGTTGTGGAAGGCGGCACCGGAGCGATGAAAAAAGATAAATGATATTTAGAATACAGTTAAAAGAGGAGATTGTCTGAAATGAAAATTGCGGTAGTTGGTACAGGATATGTGGGAATGTCGCTGGCAACGCTTCTGTCTGAGAAGAATACGGTGTATGCGGTCGACATCGTTCCCGAAAAAGTTGAAAAGATCAATAAAAGGATCTCGCCTATAGCCGATAAGGAGATCGAAGAGTTCTTCGCTTCAAAGACACTTGATCTTAAGGCCATAACGGACGGCCCTTCGGTATACAAAGATGTTGATTATGTGATCATTTCAACTCCTACGAATTATGATCCGGTCAAGAACTATTTTGACACTTCTTCGGTTGAAAGCGTTATAAAAGCGGTTACAGAGTCGGAGTCTTCGTCCACGATTGTTGTAAAGAGTACGATACCTGTAGGCTTTACCGAAAGAGTCCGTAAGGAATATAAAAACAGCAATATAATATTTTCGCCCGAATTTTTGCGTGAGGGTCATGCACTGTACGACAACCTTTATCCTTCACGTATCATCGTCGGTGTTGACAAGTCAGATTCGGAGCTTACAAAGAAAGCTGAAGATTTTGCAAAGCTTCTTTGCGATTCCGCTTTAAAAGAAGACGTTCCGGTTCTTGTTATGGGGTCTACCGAGGCAGAGGCGGTAAAACTTTTTGCAAACACATATCTTGCGCTTCGTGTAAGTTATTTTAACGAGCTTGATACCTATGCCGAGACCAGAGGCTTAAGCACTGCGGATATCATTAAAGGCGTAAGTCTGGATCCGCGTATCGGAGATCATTACAACAATCCTTCCTTCGGATACGGCGGCTACTGTCTTCCCAAGGATACAAAGCAGCTGCTTGCCAACTTTAACGATGTTCCTCAAAACCTTATCGAGGCCATTGTTAATTCAAATTCAACCAGAAAAGACTTCATTACCGACCGTGTTCTTGAAAAAGCAGGTTATTATGACGGATATTCTGGCCGCGGAGGTGTTCCGGGAAAGAAAGTAACCGTAGGTATATACCGTCTTATCATGAAGGCGGGATCCGATAACTTCAGACAGTCCAGTATTCAGGGCGTTATGAAGAGGCTTAAAGCAAAGGGTGCGACCGTTGTGATCTACGAGCCTACTCTTAAGGACGAGGAGTTCTTCGCAAGTAAGGTCGTGAAAGATTTTGATGAGTTTAAGACTTCCTGCGATGTCATCATAGCAAATCGTTACGATGCAAAACTCGATGATGTCAGGGATAAGGTTTATACAAGAGATATATTTGCAAGAGATTAGACAGATTGGAGTTTAAACAGATGGTAGAAGAAATTTTTGCCGGCAAGACATTACTTATCACCGGTGGTACGGGTTCTTTCGGAAATGCCGTGCTTGACCGCTTTTTAAAGACGGATATCGGAGAGATCAGGATCTTTTCAAGGGATGAAAAGAAACAGGATGATATGCGCCACAAGTACCAGAATTCAAAGATCAAATTCTTTATCGGTGACGTTCGTGACAGGGATTCCATTAAAGCCGCAATACACGGAGTCGATTATATCTTCCATGCGGCAGCCTTAAAGCAGGTTCCGGCATGTGAGTTCTTTCCGCTCGAAGCGGTAAAGACAAACGTGATCGGTACGGATAATGTTCTTACTGTTGCGATCGAAGAAGGAGTTAAAAAGATCATATGCCTTTCCACGGATAAGGCAGCATACCCCATAAATGCCATGGGAACTTCAAAGGCAATGATGGAAAAGGTCATCGTGGCAAAGTCGAGGACCGTGGAGCCTGAAAAGACCACGATCTGCTGTACCCGTTACGGAAACGTTATGTGCTCAAGAGGATCGGTCATCCCGCTTTTTATCGATCAGATCAAGGCAGGTAAGCCGCTAACGGTTACCGAACCTACAATGACAAGATTTATCATGAGTCTTGAAGAAGCCGTAGAACTTGTTCTTTTCGCTTTCGCAAACGGTACGAGCGGAGATATCATGGTTCAGAAGGCTCCCGCATGTACGATCGGAGTCCTTGCTCAGGCTGTAAAAGAACTCTTTGATTATAGCGGAGAGATCAAGGTCATCGGTATACGTCACGGAGAAAAATTGTATGAGACGCTTCTTACCGACGAGGAATGTGCGCACGCTTTTGATATGGGCAATTACTTCAGGGTACCGGCCGATAACAGGGATTTAAATTACGACAAATACTTTACGCAGGGTACACTCGAAAAGCCCAAGCTTACAACATTTAATTCAAACAACACAAAGCTTCTCGACGTGGAACAGGTCAAAGAAAAATTACTGACTTTGCAGTATATTCGTGATGAACTTGAAAACTATAAGGAAATGAGATAATGAAGATTCTTGTAACCGGAGCGAAAGGTTTTGTGGGTAAAAACCTTGTGGCTGAACTTAATAAAACAGGCGATCACGAGATATATGAGTTTGATATAGACACTCCGATTGAGAAACTTGATGATTTCTGTAAAAACTGCGAGTTTGTGTACAATCTTGCGGGAGT
>JAGCCY010000083.1 GCA_017651385.1 Lachnospiraceae bacterium | reverse complement strand
GTATGCACACAGGGGCCTTCACGACGACGAGGTTCCGGAAAATTCACTTACCGCATTCAGACTGGCAAAAGAAGCAGGCTACGGCGTGGAGCTTGATGTCCAGATGACAAAAGACAAGCAGCTTGTTGTGTTTCACGACGGCGATCTTAAACGGATGTGCGGTGTAGACGGAAAATTAAAAGATTTCACTTACGAAGAATTGTCAGGATTTAAGTTAAAAGAAACCGACGAGCATATCCCGCTGTTTTCAGAAGTGCTCAAGGTTCTTGACGGCGCAGATCTTATATGTGAGATCAAAGCCGATAACGGTATGAAGAATTATGAGCTGTGCAAGCTTGTGTATGACATGCTCATGACTTATAAAGGAAAGTTTTGCATGGAATCGTTCAGTCCTTATATCACGGGGTGGTTTAAGGATAATCATCCCGAGATCATAAGAGGCCAGCTTTCCGAGAATTTTGTAAAGAGCATGGGATTTAACCCCATTCATTTCTTTTTGACAGAGCTTATGGTGAATGCTATATCAAGACCGGATTTTGTGGCTTACAACCATTATCATAAGAGTCTTGGCTGGCATCTGGAAAGGATATTCTACAGACCCTTATGGGTTGCATGGACGGCAAGGGGCGATGCCGAAATACAAAGTGCAAAGCGAAGATATGATTCGGTTATTTTTGAAAAGAATCCGCCCAAAGAAAGAAAATAAAGGATGTGACTTATGGAATTAAAAGATGTGGATATTGACAATCTGGACCTTGCCGTCGACAAGAGTATAAGGACCAGATTTGACGAGGCAAAAGATGACCAAATTGAGGAACTTTTCGATGAACCCGATGAAGAAGAAACGGATGCTACCGAGTATTATCGGGACAGTGATTACGCCGGTGCAAGATACGAAAAGCCGGTAAAACGCGGACCTCTTTTCACGGTCCTTATAGTGATCCTGTTTCTTTTGACCGCTACGGGTCTTGCGTTTGCGATCCTGTATGCGGGAAAAGATATGTTTCTTGCGCGCGAGGAACAGATCGAGGAAGAGGTTACGGAAGATACACCCATATATTCCCAGACCCAGCTTGACGGTATGATAGCGGTTGCTGTCGAGGATGCCAAGGTCAAGCAGGCCGAAGAAACAAGCAGGAAGATGGAAGAGGAGTTAAGAGCGGCTTCGGAAAAAGAATCGGGCGTTCTTTATATGCTCAGGGATTATTATCCCGATGATATGGTGTTTATATACGGATCGTATTATGAATATTATCCGATCAACAGAGATCTTAAGCAGAATACCGTTGATAATAAGGATCTTAAAAAGGACGAACTGACAGGCTATATCACATATGAACCCGATGGCACAAAGAAGTCTCATATGTGTATAGATGTATCTTCTTTCCAGAAGGAGATCGACTGGGACAAGGCAAAGGCTGCGGGCGTTGAATACGCAATGATAAGATGCGGTTTCAGAGGATACGGTTCCGGCAAGCTTGTTGAAGATACGTATTTTACATCAAATATAGAGGCAGCCACAAGTGCAGGCATTAAGGTCGGCGTTTATTTCTTTACCCAGGCCACATCCGAGGAAGAGGCCATAGAGGAGGCTGAATATGCCCTTGAGCTTATAAAGCCTTATGAAGTCGATCTTCCGGTTGCGATCGATATCGAAGAGATAGACGACAAGGCAAGGACAGACAATCTTACGAACGAAGACAGGACAAACTTCTGCGTGGCTTTCCTTGATAAGGTAAGAGATGCGGGCTATACGCCGATGATCTATTCCAATCTTAAGTTCTTTATCAAAAGACTTGATATGGACAAGCTTGAAGCTTACGAAAAATGGTATGCTTTTTATAACGATCAGATCTACTTCCCTTACGAGATATCAATGTGGCAGTACACGAGTAACGGTACGATAGACGGCATCGGTTCGGGAGTGGATCTCAACATTACATTTAAAGATTATTGATCATGGGAAAGGAGAGGCAATATGAGCGAAATTGAAACTTTGAAACAGTGGATCGACGAATCTGACAATATTGTTTTTTTCGGTGGGGCAGGAGTGTCCACCGAGTCCGGAATTCCTGATTTTCGCTCTGTTGACGGACTATACAATCAAAAGTATAAATATCCTCCTGAGGTGATGGTAAGTCATACGTTTTTGACTCAGCACACCGAAGAATTCTATGATTTTTACAAGGAAAAACTGGCAGCCCCGGTTTTAAACGCAAAGCCCAACGTTGCACACTATAAGCTTGCCGAATGGGAAAAGCAGGGAAAGCTTAAGGCTGTTATAACCCAGAATATAGACGGTTTTCACCAGCTTGCCGGCAGTAAGGAAGTTCTTGAACTGCACGGTACGGTCATGAAGAATTACTGTGAAAAATGCGGTAAGAGATACACCGTTGAAGATGTCATCAAAGCGGACGGTGTACCGAAATGTTCATGCGGCGGCCGCATAAGACCGGATGTCGTATTGTACGAGGAAGGCCTTGATATGGACATCATGGAAAGGGCTGTCCGTTACATCCAGAAGGCCGATGTACTTATTATCGGCGGTACGTCTTTGGTGGTATATCCCGCTGCGGGGCTTATAAGATATTACACCGGCAACAAGCTTGTGCTTGTCAATCTTTCGGAGACCTCGCAGGACAGGTATGCGGATCTTGTAATACATGAAAAGATAGGCGAAGTATTTTCAAAACTGTAGGTGAAACAATGGATATAAATGTAGGCGATATTCTTGTCATGAAAAAAGAACACCCCTGCGGTTCCAAAGAATGGGAAGTATTGAGGACCGGTGCGGATATCCGCATAAAATGCACAGGTTGCGGGCATCAGGTGATGTCTCCGCGCAAGAATGTCGAAAAGAATATAAAGAGTATTTTAAAGCCATAAAAAAGTGCCTTAAAAAGGGAAAAATTCCTTGCAGGCCACATGAAAGTATGATATCATTGATTTCCGTGATAATAAATTCCTTGCTCCCGACAAGACGGGGGCCAGAGACCAAAAGGAGGTAACCGAGCATGAACAAATACGAATTAACAATCGTTGTCAATGCGAAAATCGAAGATGATGAAAGAGCCGCAGTTGTAGATAAGTGCAAGGCTTACATCGAAAGATTCGGTGGAAAGATTACGAATGTCGAAGAGGCAGGTAAGAAGAAACTTGCATATGATATTCAGAAGATGAGTGAAGCTTTCTACTATTTCGTTCAGTTCGATGCAGAAGCAACAGCTCCCGGTGAGATCGAGAGCCGCATCCGCATTATGGACAATGTTCTCCGTTTCTTAATCGTGCGCACTGACGAACAGTAATTTTAAGGAGAATAGAGAAGATGAATAAAGTTATACTTATGGGTAGATTGACGAGAGATCCCGAGGTCAGATATTCTCAGGGAACATCTCAGACAGCAATAGGCAGATTTTCAATTGCCGTAGACAGAAGATTCAAACGCGAAGGTCAGCCAGAAGCAGATTTCTTTAACTGCACCGCATTCGGAAGAACAGGTGAGTTTGTTGAGAAATATCTTCATAAGGGCACAAAGGTTGTAGTATCCGGAAGTATCCAGAACGACAATTATACGGATAAAGACGGTGTACAGAGATACAGCGTACAGATCATCGTGGATGAAGTTGAATTTGCGGAGAGCAAGAATGCTCAGGGAGCTTCTGTAGGTGGGGGATACCAGGAAGCACCGGCACCCGCTCCCCAGGCAGCAAGCGATGGTTTTATGAACGTTCCCGAAGGAATCGATGAAGACCTCCCGTTTGCACAACCCAGCAGATAGTATTTAAGGAGGCTAATTATGGCATATAATAAAGCTGAAAAAGGTGACAGAGCAGATGCACCCATCAGAAGAAAGGGTGGCTTACGCAGACGTAAGAAGGTTTGCGCATTCTGTGGCAAAGATAATGTAATTGATTACAAGGATGCAGCTAAGTTAAAGAGATTCGTTTCCGAGCGCGGCAAGATCCTTCCCAGAAGAATCACAGGTACATGCGCAAAGCATCAGAGAGCTTTAACAGTTGCTATCAAGCGTGCACGTCACATTGCATTGATGCCTTACCAGCAGGATTAATCGTTTTATATTTCCGGTAAGAGAGAATGACCGTCCGACATATGTCGGACGGTTTTTGTTCTTCAATATTAATGCAAAAGATGGTATACTGTTTATTAGGGTTTTTAGCAAATTATGCTTTAATGAGGGTACTTATGAAGAGCAAGGTAAAAGTCAGAGGCAGAATAAAAAGATATTTGTTGGCGAGCGTGATCCTGGGGCTTGTATTATGTCTTGTGGATGTATACGCATATATTGAGAACGTTAGGGTGGGAATTGTCTTAAGTGTTTTTCTTGTTGTCTATTTTGCGATAATCTTAACGCTTCTGTATAAGAATTCGCCTTCCATTGTATATGAGCTTATCAGTTTTGCGACACAGTACGGTCAGGTTCAAAAACAGCTTTTAAAGTCACTTGATCTTCCTCATGCGATACTTGACGAAGACGGAAGGATAATATGGTCAAATACGGCTTTTGAGAAACTTGTCGGTGAGACGAGGACCAGAGAAAAAGCCATAACCACATTTTTCCCCGAATTATCCAAAGACAGGATTCCGGACGGCATAGAAGATTTTAATGAGAATGAACTTGAGATCAAATACAATAACGGTGATTATTTATGCAAGCTCAAAAAAGTTTCGTTAAAAGAGATGGCCGACAACAGCAACCTTATTGAGACTGAGAATTATGAAGGTTTTCTGGTTGCTCTCTATATGTTCGACAACACCGCATTAAAGCTTGCACTTCGTGAGGTTGACGATCAGAGTCTTGCAATAGGACTTGTGTATCTGGACAATTACGACGAAGTGATGGAGAGTGTCGAGGAAGTCAGAAGATCTCTTCTTACCGCACTTATAGAGCGAAAGATCAACAAATATATGTCCGGAGTGGACGGCATCACCAAGAAGATGGAGAAGGATAAGTATATGGTAATCCTTCGAAAGAGCGCTGTTGCAAAGCTTAAAGAGTCAAAATTCGATCTTCTTGAAGATGTTAAGACAGTCAATATCGGTAATGATATGGCGGCAACATTAAGTATCGGTGTGGGTCTTGACGGTCTTTCGTATGCGCAGAATTATGAGTTTGCCCGTGCGGCTATCGATCTTGCTCTCGGCCGAGGCGGGGATCAGGCCGTTGTAAAGACTGCGGATCAGATCAATTATTACGGCGGAAAGAGCCAGCAGGTTGATAAGAATACACGTGTTAAGGCAAGAGTAAAAGCCCATGCATTGATGGAGATCATTACCAGTAAAGATCAGGTATTCATCATGGGTCATAAGCGCGGCGACGTCGACAGTTTCGGTGCCAGCATCGGTGTATACCGTATAGCCAGAATGCTTGACCGTAAAGCCTACATAGTACTTGATACGGTTACCAATTCCATGCAGCCAATGGTTGACATGTTTGTCAATAATCCCGAATATGAATCGGATATGATCATCAATTCCATGAAGGCGCTTGAAGAGGTTGGAAACAATGCGGCTTTGGTAATTGTCGATGTCAATAAGCCCAAACTTACCGAGTGTGAGGATCTTATCAAGAAGGCAAAGTCTATCGTGGTGCTCGACCATCACAGACAGGGTACGGAAGTGGTCGAGAATGCAACGCTTTCTTACGTGGAGCCGTATGCTTCTTCCACCTGCGAAATGGTTTCGGAGATACTTCAGTACACATCCGATAACATCAAGATCCGCAATGAGGAAGCCGATTGCCTGTATTCCGGTATCATGATCGATACCAATAACTTCAATCAGAAAACAGGCGTTAAGACTTTTGAAGCAGCAGCTTTCCTTAAGAGAAACGGCGCGGATGTGGTAAGAGTACGTAAGATGTTCAGAGAAGAAGCTCTTGAATATAAGACCAGAGCCGACTGCGTAAGCGAGGCCGAGATATACAGGGATTGTTATGCGATTTCCGTATGCGGAAGCGAGGGAGTTGCAAGTCCTACCGTTATCGGTGCGCAGGCAGCCAATGAGCTTTTAAATATCAAGGGTATCAAGGCAAGTTTCGTTTTAACCCAGTTCCAGGGTACGATTTTTATTAGTGCAAGATCGATAGATGAGCTGAATGTTCAGATCGTTATGGAAAGGATGGGCGGCGGCGGTCATATGAGTATTGCCGGTGCGCAGATTGAGAATAGTACAATAGATGCCGTTATCAATACACTTAAGGATACGCTTGACGGCATGATAGAAGGAGGAGAGATTTAATGAAGGTTATTTTACTTCAGGATGTAAAGACTCTTGGAAAGAAAGATCAGATCGTGGATATTAATGACGGTTACGCCAGAAACTTTATCCTTCCCAAGAAATTAGGTATAGAGGCAACGCCCGCAAATCTTAATTCACTTAAACTTCAGAAGGCTAATGAAGCCAAGATAGCAGCCGAGAACCTTGCCAATGCAAAGGCTTATGCGGAAGAGTTATCAAAGCTTACCGTTGTCGTGGGTATGAAGGCCGGTGAAGGCGGAAAGGCTTTCGGTTCCGTTTCCAGCAAGGAGATCGTTGAAGCAGC
>JAGCCY010000006.1 GCA_017651385.1 Lachnospiraceae bacterium | reverse complement strand
TACCTCTTATCCTTACAAGGATTTCACCCAGGGGTATTTATGTACCGATCCTGTTGTACGTGTAAGACGTGAAGGAGATGATTTTTTCCTTACCTATAAAGGCGGCGGAAAGATGGTCCGGGAAGAATACAATCTTCCCCTGAATAAAGAAGCGTTTGATCACCTGATCGAAAAATCAGACGGGAATATAATAAATAAAAGGCGTTATTTTATCCCCCTGGATAAATACACCGTTGAACTCGATGTATTCAAACCTCCTTTCGAACCTCTTATAATGGCCGAAGTTGAGTTTGAATCCGTAGAGGAAGCTAACGCCTTTGAAATGCCTTCATGGTTTAAAAAGGATGTTACGCACGATTCCGCATATCACAATTCAACCATGAGCAAAATGAAATTTTAACCGCTTTAATACAGGTCCCTGCCGCTTAAATGTGTAAGGTGCGCGATCTTATCGGCAAGCTTTGCCGTGGTCGCGCCTTTTTTTATGCGCCATACCCAGTTGTCACCGAGAGTAGACGGACGGTTTATACGAGCTTCGTTTCCGAGATTTAAATAGTCCTGCATCATTATGATGCAAGTGTCTGAAATTGAATTCATGGCTGTTCTTACCATTACCGATGCCGCCGTTTCCACAAAATCATTTCCCGTATACTCGTCAAAGAACTTACTTGTATGCTTATCCTTTGTATCTATAAGGTTCTCATACCAGCCTTTTGAAGTCTCATTGTCGTGGGTACCGGTGTACATCACGCTGTTTCTTTCAAGCATATGCGGCAGATACTCTCCGTCGGGTCCGCCGTAAAAGCCGAACTGCAGCACCTTCATTCCGGGATATCCCGTCATCTTTACCATCTCTCTGACCGAATCGGTCAAAAAGCCCAGGTCCTCGGCAATTACCTTCTTTTCACCGAGTTTTCCTTTATAGCTTTAAACAGATCGTATCCGGGACCTTTTTGCCAGGTACCGAACTCCGCTGTGGGGTCGCCGTATGGAATCGCATAATATTCATCAAAACCTCTGAAGTGATCTATCCTCACAACATCATAGAGGTTAAAGCAGAATTCCATTCTCTTTATCCACCACTCGTAACCTGTTTCTTTGTGATATTCCCAGTCATACAATGGATTACCCCAAAGCTGGCCCGTAAGTGCAAACGGATCGGGCGGGCAGCCTGCAACCTTATTGGGTATATTTTCATCGTTAAGATCGAAAAGCTCCGGATTTGCCCAGGTATCCGATGAATCCGCTGCCACGTATATCGGTATATCGCCTATGATCTCAATGCCGTTTTCATTTGCATATTTCTTAAGTGCCGACCACTGTGTTATAAAATAGAACTGCTGAAAGCGGTAAAAATCGCATTCTTCGGCGAGCGCTCCGCGTTCTTTTTCCAAAGTTTCGGGCTTTCTTATTCGGATATCCTCATCCCATTCGGTCCAGGCTTTTCCGCCGAATTTATTCTTAAGAGCCATGAAAAGGGCATAATCGTCAAGCCAATATGCGTTTTGCGAAGCAAACTCATTGAATTGATGGTTATTTCGAATGTTGCTCCTTTTAAAAGCAAGCCTTAACAGTTCAAACCTTGTATTGTACAACTTCTCGTAATCGATCTTATCACTTGCACCGGCAGCATCATGCTTCCTGCACTCATCTTCTGTCAAAAGGCCCTCAGCCACAAGTGCATCAAGATCTATATAGTACGGATTTCCCGCAAATGTCGAAAACGACTGATATGGCGAATCGCCGTAACCCGTCGGACCAAGCGGAAGAATCTGCCAGTATTTTTGATGTGCACGCTTAAGAAAGTCCACAAACTTATAACTTTCCTTGGTAAATCCGCCTATCCCGTATTTGCCGGGAAGGGAAAAAATAGGTAAAAGAATACCGCTTGCTCGCATTTATATGCCTCCCAATATTGTCTGTAAGATAATTAAAACATTATCCGCCGGTCTTTTCAATCGCTAAGATGCCAGATGTCTCTGTTGTATTCTTCGATCGTTCTGTCGGAAGAGAAGAAACCTGCTTTTGCGATGTTTGTAAGCATCATCTTCTTCCACTTGGTGCGTTTTTCGTAATCCGCAAACACTTCGTCTTTCTTTTTGATATACTCTTCAAGATCAAGAAGTGTCATAAACCAGTCTTTATTTAAGATCTCATCATGAAGTCTTGTGAGATTTTCGCGGATACCTGCCTTTAAGCATTTTTCACCGACTATAAAATCAACGGTTTCCCTGACGATCTTTGACTTTTCATAATAGTCCTTAGATACGTAGTCGCCTTTTTTATAGTGCTTGATAACGGTGTCCGCATCCTTTCCGAAAATGTATATGTTGTCATCGCCGACCAGTTCATGGATCTCAACGTTTGCGCCGTCATCGGTACCCAAAGTTATCGCGCCGTTTAACATAAACTTCATGTTGCCTGTACCGCTGGCTTCCTTTGATGCAAGTGATATCTGTTCGGATACATCACAGGCGGGAATAAGCTTCTCCGCATAGGAAACATTGTAATTTTCTACCATTACCAGCTTAATGTAAGGTCTTACATCGGGATCGTTGTTTATTATATCCTGAAGAACAAGGATCAAATGGATCACATCCTTGGCTATTACATAAGCGGGTGCGGCCTTTGCTCCGAAGATAAAAGTGATCGGGGTTGAAGGTTTCTTGCCTCTTTTGATCTCCAGATACTTATGGATTATATAAAGCGCATTCATCTGCTGGCGCTTATACTCATGCATACGCTTTACCTGTATGTCATATATCGAATGAGGATCGATGGATATCCCTTCTTTTTCCTCTATATAATCGGCAAGACGCTTCTTGGCATCCAGCTTGATCTCGGAAAGACGATCCAATACCATCTCGTTTTCTTTGAACTCAAGAAGCTTTTCAAGCTGGCTCGCATCCTTTTTATAATAAGGTCCCAAAATTTCCGAAAGATAATCCGCAAGCTCATGATTACATGAAAGAAGCCATCTTCTGAATGTAATACCGTTTGTCTTATTGTTGAATTTTTCGGGATATATCTTATAAAAAGCATTAAGCTCAGTATTTTTAAGTATTTCCGTATGAATTGCCGCCACGCCGTTTACCGAAAAACCGTAATGAATATCTATATGCGCCATGTGCACGCGGTTTTCCTTGTCAATGATCTGAACCTTGGGGCTTTTGTATTTTGCCTTGACCCTTTTATCAAGTTCTTTGATTATGGGCACAAGTTTGGGTGCGACTTTTTCAATATAGCCGATCGGCCAGGTTTCAAGTGCCTCTGCAAGGATCGTGTGATTTGTGTACGCACAGGTTTTGGATACTACATCAATAGCCTCATCGACCGTAAACGCTTTATCGTTAACAAGGATCCTGATAAGTTCGGGTATGATCATCGTCGGATGCGTGTCGTTGATCTGGATCACTCAATAATCATACATACGCCGTAGATCGTACTGCT
>JAGCCY010000082.1 GCA_017651385.1 Lachnospiraceae bacterium | reverse complement strand
TAATCCGAGATTTACCGCTATAGACGGTGTTCCCTGTATAGTATTTGACTGTACACACTTCTCGCCTTATACGATCTATGTGGATACGGGAAATCTTGTGGAAGGAACATCATATGATGCAACTCCCAAGACAGGTGATTTCCAGCCCAAGTGGTTCCTTTCCATAGGACTTGCGGCTATGAGTATAGCATTATTCTTTGTCAAGGACAGAAGAGAACCCAAGAGGGTTGTAACTGCTTAAGCGGGAGAGAAAATGAATAAAAAGGCTGTACTTAAAATAATAGGTGCACTCTTAATCATATCGGCCCTTATCGTTTTTGCGATACCGGCCGATACGGTTAATGCGGTTACAGCATCAACAACGGATTTTTTACTTAATGAATCTACACTTGTAAAATATACAGGCGCGGCATCAACCGTGTCTATTCCGAGTACGGTCAAAGTCATAGGCAACGAGGCTTTTGCGGACAATGCGGTCATCACAAGCGTTGTTATCCCCGAGTCCGTTGAAAAGATAAACTACGCGGCTTTTTCGGGCTGCTCAAATCTTACAAAGATAGTCATTCCCGACAAGGTAGAAGAGATAGATACGGCAGCTTTTTGTAACTGTACATCTTTAAGCGATGTCTCGATCGGATCGGGGCTTAAAAAACTCGGTACCGGTGTTTTTACCGGCTGTACTTCCCTTTCCGATGTCAAGATCGCATCCAAGTTCTTTGTATGCGAAGATTCCGTTATTTACAACAAAGATCACACAAAGCTTTATCAGGTGCTTCCGGGTAAGAAGGAAAAAGCATATTCCATGCCCAATACCATAGAATATGCCCTTGCTTATTCTTTTTACGGATGCAGCAACCTTGATGCCGTAACATTATCTCCGAATCTTGATGAAGTTTCGGCTTTTGTTTTTTCAAACTGTATTTCACTTAAAGATGTCACGATACCTTATTCGGTCAACACGATAGATGCAAAGGCATTTGAAAACTGTATCAATCTTTGTGATGTCAATATTCCCGAATCCGTTACTTATATTCACAAAACCGCATTTGACGGCTGCCCCAATTTAAATATCATCGCTTCACCGCTCACTTATGCCGCAAGATGGTTTGAATCGCTCGACAGAAGCCAGGCTGCGGTCATTGATAATGAAGAGAATTCGGGGAACATCTATTCCGATGAGCAAAACGGAAACAGTCAAAACGGATATGATCCGAACAATCCCGCAAATACCGATGATACTAATAACGGCGGCGGTAACGGTAACGGCTCGGATACCCCTTCGAATAACCCTTCAGATAACCCTTCGGGCAATCCCTCGAACGATCCGAATTCAACAGAACCCGGCGGAGGCGGACAGGACCCCACAAACGTGCCCAATACCATAGAAGATATATTTGATTCGTATGTTTCTTCACAGGGACTTATAGGTGAGTCGATAGTTGTCGGAAGGAAGGCGGTCGTATTTATCAATAATACCGAGCAGACCGTAGATGACGGTGTGGCACCGCTTAACAGGACCGAAGAGTATTCGGGTATAATCTCCGATATGTCAGGTGCACTTGAGACGGAGACAAACGGAAAAGGTTTAAGCCTTCCCAAATTTGCGATCATAGGAAACAGGATCGCATCAAAGGCATTTTACGGCGATACGACTCTTACGGAATATGAGATATCTGATGATATAAAAGCAATAGGAGATTTTTCTTTTGCAAGGACAAATCTGAATAAGATCACCATACCGGAAGGAGTTACAGACATAGGGTACGGTGCGTTTTATCATTGCGAGAACCTTTCAAATGTTGTGATACCTTCAACGGTCGTAAATATCGAGCCTGCCGCATTTGCCCACACCAGGATGATGGACAACTGGGAAACATACGGAAGCGGTGATTTCTTTATATGCGGTGACGGCATTTTGATCGCATACAGAGGAAAAGATTCAAGGATAAGGATACCGGAGGGCGTTAAGCAGATTGGTCCCGAAGCTTTTAAGGACCATAAGGGCATAACGGAGGTATTTCTTCCGGATTCGCTTACAAGGATCTGTGAGGATGCCTTCAGCGGATGCACAAATCTTAAAAGCTTAAACGGCGGAGTTAATCTTAAGACCATCGAAGACAGAGCTTTTTCGGGCTGTCCGCTTGATTGCGTGAGAATAGTGGATACGGTCGAAAGTATCGGAAACGGTGCGTTTAACTACGATCAGAGCGTTGCGGGAGACGATGTCAGGGCCTGTGTATTTTTCGGAAATACGTTACCTAAGCTTACTCATAATAAGACTACGACCAGACTTACCAATTCTTCTTACAGAGTCGATGCTTTGCAGGGTGTAAAGGTGGCTGTTGTAAACGCAGAAGACGTTTTAAGGGACGGTACGATACTTGACAGAAATCTTTCGGGATTTTCGGGTCTTGTATGTGTGATCACCAAAGAAAACGATGCGTATTCAAACGGTACGTTAAATATCATAGACTGCACTCTTACAAAAGAAGAGGCACAAAGCTTCACCGTTCCCAAGACGATGATAATATTCGGCAAAGGATACAATTTTAACGAAGAACAGTTAAGCTTTGTATTGGACAGCGCAAAAGAAGGAAGCTTTTCGTCTGTCTCTTCAAACGATCCCGATTCAGTTGGCGGACTTAAAACAGGCTTTGTTGGATCCGATAAAGAATACATTTTAAATATTTCAAACGACGCTTCGGTAAATACCGATATAGTGGATGCTTATAAACGTATCTACGGTGATACGGTTCCCGGCAATCTTTCAACGTTTGATATAAGCTTAAGGGAAAGCGGAAATGAGATCATGCTTACCAAATTCGGAAAGCAGAGACTGAGCGTTACGGTTTCGCTTCCCGCAAACGTTCCGACTTCAAATCTTCATGTGATCTGTGTCGACGAAGACAAGCAGCTTGAAGACCTTCCTTTTAAGCTTGTGGAGCAGGACGGAAAGCTGGGCGTAAGATTTGATATAAATCATACCGGTGATTACGGATTGTATTCGTTTAACTCAACCGCCGTATCAAATTACAATCTGGATGATTCGCCCGATACGGGAGACAGGATCCATCCCAAAACCGTTTTAAGCATCGGATTGCTTTTTGCGGGTCTTGCATTTCTTCTTTATAAAAAGCGCATATGATCTTTATTTCAAGCCTTAAGACCTTTGGGTTTTAAGGCTTGACTTATATCGTATAATTGTATACAATCATACGAAAAGAACATTTTTGTATTGCAGTCGTTTCACGGTTTTATGCATTTTTACCGGTCACAGGCGATATTGTCCTTCGGAAATACGTCTTACGATCTGCAAAGGAGAGGGATACAATTATGGATATAAATGAAACGGCCGTATTTGCCGAGAGTTCTGAGGATATGTTCACAAACCGTCCGGTTTCGATGAACGAAAAGAACAATCTTTTACAGATCGAAGAGCACATGTATATTCTTGATGATGTCAAGAAGCCCAATGTGTTTCGAAATATGTTTCCTTATTCGGAAATTCCGAAGATCCCCTTTAATGACAGAATAGTTCCCCACAATATGCCAAAGGATATCTGGATCACCAATACTACTTTCCGTGACGGACAGCAGTCGAGAGCTCCTTATACAACGGAGCAGATCGTGACGATATACGATTATCTTCATAAACTTGGCGGACCAAACGGTATGATCAGGCAGAGTGAATTTTTCCTTTACTCCAAAAAGGACCGTGACGCCGTATACAAGTGTATGGAAAGAGGATACAAATTTCCGGAAGTTACAAGCTGGATAAGAGCGAGCAAGGATGACTTTAAACTTGTCAAAGAGATCGGTAAGAAGGAGACGGGTATACTTGTAAGCTGTTCGGACTATCATATCTTCCTTAAGCTTAAGATGACCAGAAAACAGGCTATGGACCATTATCTTTCGGTCGTTCGTGACTGTCTGGACGAAGGTATTGCCGTAAGATGTCATCTCGAGGATATTACAAGGGCCGATATTTACGGATATGTGGTGCCTTTCTGTTTAGAGCTCATGAAGCTTATGGACGAGTACAAGATCCCGATCAAGATCCGTGCCTGCGATACCATGGGTTACGGAGTCAATTACTCGGGTGCAGTTATACCGAGATCCGTTCAGGGTATCATCTATGCGATCCATACTCATGCAGGCGTACCGCATGAGCTTATCGAGTGGCATGGACATAATGACTTTTATAAAGCCGTGGTCAATTCAACGACCGCATGGCTTTACGGTTGTTCGGCCGTAAACACTTCGCTTTTCGGCATCGGTGAAAGAACAGGTAATACTCCTCTTGAAGCCATGGTATTTGAATATGCCCAGTTAAAAGGCGATCTTAACGGTATGGACACAAGAGTGATAACAGAGCTTGCCGAGTATTACGAAAAGGAGATAGGTTACAAGATCCCCGAAAGAACTCCTTTTGTGGGCAAGAACTTTAATGTGACCCGTGCGGGTATCCATGCGGACGGGCTTTTAAAGAACGAAGAGATATACAATATCTTTGACACAGACAAGTTTTTAAACCGTCCCGTTATCTGTGCCGTATCCAATACATCCGGTCTTGCGGGAATCGCTCACTGGATCAATGCAAAGTTCAAGCTGACGGGTGAAAAAGCGATCGAGAAGAATTCAGACCTTGTTAAGGCTATAAAAGGCTGGGTTGACGAAGAATACGCAAGCGGTCGTGTTACCGTAATGACAGATAATGAACTATACGCAGCTATCGACAGATTTTCTAAAGAACTTGGATTGGAGAGCTTATGCAAGGATACGATTTAAAGCAGGAAGTTACCGATAAGTATTCACTGCGCGGAAGAGTATTCAATAAGGTTCGCGAGGACATTCTTTCCGGTAAATATAAAGAAAACGAAGAACTTAAAGAAATAGCCATCGGCGAAGAACTCGGCGTTTCCAGAACACCGGTAAGAGAAGCCTTCAGACAGCTTGAACTTGAAGGGCTTATACAGATCATTCCGAATAAAGGCGCATATGTAACCGGTATCACTATCGAAGATGTCAAAGACATCTATATGATAAGGTCAAAGCTTGAAGGTCTTTGCGCTTCGTGGGCCTGTGAACATATTACAAAAGAGCAGCTTGAAGAAATGGAAGAGAATATCTATCTTGCAAAGTTTCATGCCGAGAAGGGGCATTTTGAGCAGATGTCCGAGCTTGACTCAAGATTCCATGAGATCATGTATGAAGCATGCAATTCAAAGATGCTTGAGCATTTGCTTAAGGACTTCCATCAATATGTACAGCGTGTTCGAAGAAAGACTCTTTCAACGATCGAAAGATCGCTTGCTTCCAATTCCGAGCATCAGGCAATAATGGAAGCAATAAGAGACAATAATCCGGAAAGAGCGGATGAACTTGCCACACTCCATATTCACAACGCATATGAGAATATGGTCAAAAACGGCTTAAAGGAGGCTTATTTAAATGAGTAAGATTCAAATGACCACTCCGATCGTGGAAATGGACGGAGATGAGATGACCAGGATACTCTGGCAGATGATCAAAGACGAACTCATTCTTCCCTATGTGGATTTAATGACTGAATATTACGATCTCGGTTTAAAGCACAGAAACGAAACCAACGATCAGGTTACCGTCGACAGTGCCGAGGCCACACTTAAATACGGTGTTGCGTTCAAATGCGCAACTATCACCCCCAATGCCGCAAGAGTAAAGGAATATGACTTAAAAGAAATGTGGAAGAGCCCCAACGGTACCATAAGAGCCAAACTCGACGGTACTGTTTTCAGAGCTCCGATAATAGTAAAAGGCAT
>JAGCCY010000005.1 GCA_017651385.1 Lachnospiraceae bacterium | reverse complement strand
GTAAAAGAAAGACCGTAGAATATATGACGTATGTTTACGAACAGCGTCATGAGAAGCATCGTCGCGATAGAAGCGCCCGATGCCATTAAAGGCACCATCACAAACTGCATGGAGCCCGCATATACAAAAACACTCATAAGTGCGGCCCATAAAGGCCCATAGCCTTCATCGGTAAGCACTATTCCGAAAGCTATCCCCAGAAAGAGATAACCGAACATTACCGGCAAAGATTTTATAAAAGCGTATCTTAATGTCCTCATAGTATATTCACCCCGCCGTTTTTAAACGGCAAGGTAAATGATACAGAAACCGGCCGTCCAAATCAAGCAAATTCTATCGATACGGCGCTGAAATCAGCCTCAGCCGCACCGTACACGGTCTTATTTCCTTTCGGAAGATCGATGTTATGGTTTTTCAAAAACTCGGACAGGCCGACGGAATTTTTAAACCTGTGATATACGAGCAGTGTTCTGTTTTCATACTCTCTTATCACGAGCTGACCGCCTTCGGGATCGTTATAGTATTTCGGTTCCGCGATCCTTAACTTAAGCGTACCGTTCTTGATCACGTCCGCAACCTTTTTATAGAAGGAAATGCCCTCATCGACCGTTGCCCACTGCTCATCCGACATATCGTAGACATCGCCCGAAAGCCCCATACGGCCGAACAGTGTCGCACACATGGAATAGTGAAGCCTGTCTGTTGAGTCGGAAGCGCGAAGTACCGACCATATCTGATTCTGGTCGGGGCGCACGAGATATAAAAGGTTAGCCGCGATAAGCGGGATGGATACTATCTCGTGAGCATCGGAAAAGCTTGCCATGGATGAGATCTCCATCATTGAAGGCTCAAGCCTGTGCCCGCCGCTTGAACAGTTTTCGATCACAAGATCGGGGATCTCTGCGCGCATAAGCTTAAAGAACTCCTGTGTTTTAAGTATCTTCCTTCGAAGATTTTCGCCCATTCCGTCGGGGCCGTCGCAGCCTATGCCGAGGGTATCGTTGTAATCGACTTTTATATAACCGAAATCATTGTCTCTAAGCTGATCTATGACCGTCTCTTTAAGAAAGTTCCATGCTTTTTCCTTTTCAAGATCCAAAAATCTCGCTCCGGCTATCGTAAGCGGGCTTCCGTCTTTAAAAAGAAGCATGTCGGTTTCGTTATAGATAGGACAGTGGTCGGAGATCGTCTCAAATTCATACCATATTCCGGGTATCATGCCCTTTGACCTTATATAATCGGAAACAGGCTTTAAACCGTTTGGAAAGCGGTCCTTGTTGACTGTCCATTCACCGCGGTGTTCCCACCAGTTCGCACCCCTCTCAAGATACCAGCCGGAATCCATAACAAGATACTGAATGCCGTGACCGCACAGTTTATCCGCAAGACGCATCATCTTTCCCTCATCGGGATCGCCCCATGTTGCACAGTATTCGTTAAAAGAAACCCCCATTTTATCATCAACGGGACTTACATCCGGATGCTGTGACTTTACAATCTTATCGCATGCTTCTTCCAGAGAATCGCCCTGCGCAAGCACTGCCTTAGGCGCATTGTAGGTCTCGCCCGGGTAAAGTTTCTTTGTCCAGTGCCCGAAATCCCTGTCCGCAAGACCGCCCGCAAGCGTTACCTTATCGTCCTCTCTTATTATCACTTCGATCTGCCAGGACGCCGGTGAATATATCTGCACAGCTGTAAATCTGCCGGTCTTCGAATCTTCGATCGCGGCAAAAGGAAAATAGCGCCTTACGGGCATGCTTCCCGCATTACCGAATTTTTCAACCCTGTAGGCCATATGATTCCATGCATGCTCTAAATTTAAGTCGCAAAGTTCGTCAACCTTATGACGCCCCTCTGCCGACCAGAATGACGTAAACCGGTGAAGCTTATCGCCTTCTATTCCCGAGATCACAAAAGTATCGAGCATTTCAAGAGTTATGGGATCATTTCCTTTGTTTTCTACGCTTGTGCATATATGAAGCGCACCGGTAACTTCGTCCTTTGTTTTCTTAACGGAAAATATAAGCCCTTCTTTGGATTCGAGAACGGTTTCTTTTTCCGTATCCTTAACGGTCTTAAAGCGGTTCATCGACCTGTTGTTGAACATCGTAAGCCCGCATGAATAGAAGCCTTCGTATTCGTCGTTTAAAAGTTTAAGCTGTGATGAGATCTTCATTTAGATATCTTTTCTCCTTATAAGTAATATGATAGCTCCAAAAGCCAGAAGCAGCGACGGGATCGAAAATATGATGTGCAGTCCCCTTATCGTCGATTCACTCTGGCTTACCGTGTCGGTAATTTTTATAAGTTCTATCCCGAGTCCCGAGAAGAACACGGCAAACGCCGATGACAGTTTGACCATAAGCGTCTGTAGTGATGAGACCATGCTGTTATCGCGTCTTCCGTTTTTCTTTTCTCCGTAATCCACGGCGTCCGCCACCAAAACGGTCGTGAGCACATACGCTGTCCCGTTGGCCGCCGCTATAAGACAGCAGGGTAAAAGAATAAGCGCCATGCTATATTTTTCGACAGGGATCAGAAACACAAGACTTATATAGCCGATAAGTGCCAAAGATATTCCGACTATAAAGATACGTCTGTTTGAATAAAATTTTCGAAGCCAGGGGTATAAAAGCATCGGCAATAACTGCATTACCCCGATCACTGCCATAAACGGCGTATAAAGATCCGCCCTAGATATATCATAGTCAAAAACATATATGACAAGATTAACGGTCAGACTCGTTGCCGAATAAAAAAGGATAATGATCAAAGAAACGACCAGCGCCTTATCGTTTTTAAAAAGAGCCTTAAAGAGTTCCCCGAATGTAGGCAGGACACCGTCATCTTCTTTTGTGTCGGGAATGTGCAAAACCGTTATGATCGTAAGGGACACATACATAACGGCAATAATGACCGAAAGCCTTGAAAAGCCGCTCCTGTATGCCTCACGTCCCGTTCCGCTTCCCAAAAGCGATACAAAGAACATGGTAAAGACCGTCGGTACTCCGCTTCCTATTCCCGAAAACATTCGGGCAAAAACCGTCAGATCTTCTCTTAACTTTCCGGGTTTTGTGATAGCCGGTATGATCGACCAGTAAGGTATATCCGTAAGTGTATATGTGATCCCGCAGATAAGATACGTTATGACCACATAGGTTTTAACGCCGCCCATGCTCAAAGCTTTCGGAACGGAAAACATTGCGACTATCACAAGCGCATTAAGTACCGCACCCGATAATATCCACGGTTTGTATTTACCGTGCTTTGACCTTGTCCTTGCGACCAAAACTCCCATGAAGGGATCGTTAAAAGCATCAAAAATGCGCATCGCCATAAGCATGGTGCCTATGAACGCTGCGCTTATTGACAAAACGGTATTGTAATAATACAAAGTGTAGGATGCAACAAAAGTATAGGCAACGTTTTTACCGAAACCGCCCAGACCGTATGATACTTTGCTCTTTGTATCCAAATCCATTAACCCAATACATCCTTACTGCTTAATATGGCGTATACTCCGTATTCAGTATAATTCATACGGCGTAAACTCCATATTCAGTATATTTCTTTTTCCGTCGGATGTATAGTCAAAATAAACCTTTATCACACCGAAGAACTCATCTTTTCCATAAGGACCGCATATGCCTTCGGTTGCCACAAGACAGTTTTTGCCGTCATATGTGCCGGCATCGATCTCCCAGATCCCCCACTCCATCGGATAACCGAACTCACAGCCCTCGGGAAACTCTTCATCACCGTACTTGCCGTTGTATACTCCTTCAAATTCGTGGAGCAAGAATTCGTCGCCTTCTTCTTTAAACTGAGCGATCTGATCCTTATAATACGATCCTATATCGACCGTTAAAGTATCATCATATCCTTCAAGGGAAACTTCCATTTCATCTTTGGAAATCCTTATACCCTTAAACGGAAGATAATTATTTATGTAATAATCTCCGTCAAAAAGAGGCTTATCTATCGCCGTCCATCCGTATGCATCCTGCTTAAGCACCGCAAATTCCGTAAACGGCATGGAATTGACCGACGGATAAAACGAAAAGAATATCTCTTCTTTGCCGTCACCGTCAAGATCGGCATAAGACGATCCGCCCGTTCCCATAACGTAAAGTATCGGCTCATCGTGCTTAAATATCGAGACTCCGTCAAGCATAAACTCAAGAAGACCAAGCTGATACTCAACATATTCGTTGATACCGTCGCCGTCCATATCCCCAAGATCGTCCGAGCGTACAGGCTCCGAATAATTATCTTCTTCGTAATACGTGCTTGTGTAACCGCCGTCCGAAGCTTCTTTATCAGCCGATTTTTCATTGGCTGCAAGCGGCATGTCGCTTAATAGCTCCATTAAATAATTTCTGGCAGCGTCGTAATCCTTCGGATAGACATTTTTACCCGTCGCATTTATCTTCTCGCCGGTACCTAACTCGATCACGAGTTCAAAGCCCGCGGACGGTACACGATTGTCCTTATCCATGTCAAAACCGTCCCACTCACGAATGTTGTAGTCATCCACCCAGTCGGCAAGTTCATCCATTACGGAATCATCTATATCCCATTCTGTCATGGACTCTCGTTCGTTGACATTGCCTTCAAGACATATACAGTTACCGGAACTCCTGCGCTCTATCAGATATCCGTGAACAGGCATATCCGACCATTCCTGCCACATAAAAGACGTTATCTCGGTCGGAACATCCTTATATTCTGTTTTACCACCCTTAAACCCTGACGTTTCCGATGCGCCAAAGCCGCATCCCGACAAAAACAGTGCTGCAATGACCATTACAATACTGATT
>JAGCCY010000081.1 GCA_017651385.1 Lachnospiraceae bacterium | reverse complement strand
TTTGCGTTTTCTTTTGCATCTTCGATGGCTTCGGGCACGATCTCGACTCCGTATACCTCTTTTGCCTTGCGTGCAAGGTAAAGAGAAATAGTCCCTATGCCGCAGTACAGATCCCACACGATCTCGTTTCCCGAAAGATCGGCATAAAGAAGGGCAAGGTCGTACAGCTTCTTTGTCTGTTCCGGGTTGACCTGATAAAAAGAAAGCGGAGAGATCCTGTATCTTACATCTCCTATCATATCCTCGATATATTGATTTCCGTATAAGAATATGCATTCCGTCCCCAAAATGACATTTGTGTTTTTTGTGTTTACATTAAGGCAGAAACTTGAAAGTTTAAGACCGTACTTATCGATAACGTGCTTAAGCCTTTCAAATAAGATCTCATATTGGGGAAGGGTTTTTCCGTTTATGACCACGCATACCATCACTTCACCCGTGGAAAATCCCGTGCGGGTAAAGATATGCCTTACAAGTCCTTTCCCGGTCTCTTCGTCATATACCGGGACCTTATACTCCTTAAGAAAGTCCTCTGTTACCGATACAATGCCTTCGTTAACCTCAGCCTGTATCACGCATTCTTTGTTTTCCACAACATCGTGGCTTCTTTTCCTGTAAAAGCCTATGATCGGGTTTCCTTCCGCGTCCTTACCGACCGGGAACTGGGCTTTGTTACGGTAAAAGAAAATGTTCTCTGCCCCAACGATATCTTCCATAGGCGGATTCTCTATCCCGCCTATCCTGACCAGGCAATTTAAGACCTTTTCCTGCTTGTATTCAAGCTGCTTTTTGTAATCATAATGCAAAAACGTACATCCGCCGCACTTTTTGGCTACGGCGCATTTAGGTACAACCCTGTACGGTGAAGGTGAGATTATATCTTTCACAAACGCATAGGCATAGGTTTTCTTGACCTTCATTATATGTGCAAGTACCTTATCGCCGGGTAACGCGCCAATTACAAAAACGGTCATTCCGTCTTCGAAATGACCGATCCCTTCACCCTCCGATCCGAGGGCTTCGATTTCTATTTCAATTTCCTGATTCTTGTTGATCAAACTAATTCTCTCCGTGAGTGGATCTTATATTCGACTCAAGCATCTTGTTAAATCCAAGCCAGCCGGGCTCTACCGAAGCATCGAGTGCCTCCTTGAAGGTCTCCATCTTGGCATCAAGATCGTCCGCATAGTTAAGTGCCACAGCTTCTATGATCGCGGGTCTCTTGGGTGAACCAAATTCAAGCTTTCCGTGATGTGCAAGGATACAATGCTTTAATTCGTTTTCAAGGTTCTTGGGGAAATTGCCAAGCTTCGCACACACTTCTCCGACCATTTCATAGCCTATTACTATGTGCCCGATAAGATTTCCCTCATCCGTATAATCGTTAATGGGAAACGCGGAAAACTCTCTTACCTTTCCGATATCGTGACATATTGCAGCTGTGATCAGCAGGTCTTTGTTTATTACAGGATAATGCCCTGCCAGAAAAACACAGGTCTTTGTGACCGAAAGGGTATGCTCCAAAAGACCTCCCACAAAACCGTGATGAACGCTCTTTGCGGCGCTTGTAAACTTAAATTCCTTTATAAACTCTTCGTCTTTTACGAAAAATTCTTCAAGCAAAGCTTTGAGGTGAACATTTGATATCCTTGATATGATATCCAAAAGTTCTTTATACATATCATCAATGTTCTTTTCGCTTACAGGCAGATAATCTGCGGGATCGTACTCGCCTTCTTTTGCAACTCTCGCTCTCTTGATCGATATCTGCATCGCATTGTTGAATATCGAAACATCACCGATTATATCTATATAGTCGAATACGTCAAAATCCATTATGCCGGCATTGCTCACATCCCAGATCTTGCAATCGATCGAGCCGGTTTTATCCTGAAGGATGACATTGTCATAAGGCTTTCCGTTCTTTGTGACAGCCGACGTCTTCTGCTTGCATAGATATATTCCCTGAACATGTTCACCGTCTTTCAGATCTTTCAAATATCTCATTGGATTACTCTCCCTGTTCCATAGCTCTCGGCGTAACCGAAAGATTTATGTTCTTATATTCTCCCTGTGAAAATCTGCTTACGATCACCGGAATCTCTATATCCGGCTCAAGATCTCTTATCATCGCCACAACATCCGAATACGATCCTACACTCTTTGAATCAAGCGAAACTATGATATCTCCGGCCTGGATACCGGCTACCATTGCGGGCGAATCCATCTCAACGGAAAGCACAAACGAACCTCTCGGTGCCGAATACTGTAAAACCGCATCTTCGGGAACGTTGCTTCCGGTAACGCCGAAATATATAAGATCCTGATTGTTGATCATCTTTTCGATGGTCTTTTTAAGCTCGGATATTCCTATGGCACTGATAAGATTTTTGGTATCGGGATCCGAATACTTGGTATCGATGATACCTATTACCTCGCCCTTTAAATTGATGATCACCCCGGTCGCGGCAGAGCTTCCGTATATATCCGTAGTCATCTGTCTGTATTGATGATCCACAACCCTTAAATTCTTATTGGCTGCGGTTATCATGCCGTAGTTAAGGGAACCGTAACTTCCCATGGGACTTCCGATCGCAATGACGAGGCTTCCGACAAGTTTGGAAGTATTGGAAATACCGAGAGTCGCCACATCGATCCCTTTTCTTGTAGCTTCGTTAATGCTGAGTCTCGGAACCGTAAGTATGCAGAGCCCCGTATGTTCGTCCTTCATCTGGTCAAATGCCTTGACCGTTACATCATTGGCAAACGTTACATATATCTCATCGGCGGTGTTAAGATTTTCTGCATAGGTTACTATAAAAAGATTTACTCCGTTATCGGCAACAACAAGGCCGGAAAGCTCGGAGGTCTCTTCAAACATGTTATTAAACCAGTCGGTATCGGTCGTAACGGTCCTTACCCTTACAAGGCTTCTTTCGGTTTTCTGGGCCAGATCCGAAAGGCTTTGATAGAGCTTTTGATAATCCGAGATACTGAACTCCACACTGCTTAAGGCTTTTGCTATCTCTTCTTCTGAAAGAGCGGCTATCTCGGAAAGATCGATCTCAGGTTCGTTTGTGATGAGCATATCCTCGGGATTTGTCTCTTCCTCGATCGTCTCCTCGGGAAAAACAACAGGCTTGACCGCTTCTTCAACCGTATCGTCTTTTTCGAAATAACCGCTTACGATCGGTGCGAGCACAAAGAACGTTACGCAGGCCACCAGTCCGAACACAAGCGCGGAAATTGCGGATACAAGCGTACTCTTCGCAAGCTTACCCTTATTGACGGGATGTGATTTTATCTGCTCCCGCATGAATACAAAGTCTTTGTTCTCCGTATTGTCTTCGCTTTTTTCTTTTTCATTGTTTTCGATCAATTCTTTATCGTCCATCTTACTCCTCTGTCAGCGGAAGCGAGAATATAAATTCCGTTCCGACGCCTTCGGTGCTGATCACATTAATATGCTCGTTGTGAGCAAGGATAATCTCTTTTGTGATCGAAAGTCCGAGTCCGGTACCCTTTTTATCCTTACCTCTCGAACTGTCCGACTTGTAAAATCTGTCAAATACAAGCTTCTGTTCATCTTTCGGTATGCCTATACCGCTGTCCTTGACGGATACAAAAACCTTATTGTGCTTTTCGGTGGTCTCGATCTTAATGGTCGAATTGTGATGAGAAAACTTGATGGCATTGTCCAAAAGATTGTAAAGAACCTGTCCTATCTTCATCTCATCGGCATGGACATAAAGCGCATCGCCCGTAAGCACAAGATTTATTCCGATGTTCTTCTTGGTGCATGTTCCTTCAAAAGAAGCCGCAGTGGAACGGATCACCTCGTTTATGTCAAAATCCGAAATATCGAGAACAACGCCCTTCATATTAAGGTTGTTAAGCGCAAGCAATCCGTTTGTAAGCTTTGTAAGCCTTTCTGTCTCGCTTAACACGATACCGAGATACTTTTCATGCATCTCGGGCGGGATAGTGCCATCCAGCATTGCCTCAAGATATCCTCTTATCGATGTGAGCGGAGATCTGAAATCATGGGAAACGTTGGCGATAAATTTCTTCTGGTTGTCCTCTCCCCTTGCGATCTCCTGAGCCATGTACGAAAGCGTGGCGGCCAGATAACCCATTTCATCGTTGGAATCGACCGTAAATTCGTAATGCAGGTTTCCCGATGCATACTGTTCCGTTGCCTCGGTTATTTTCTTTAACGGAAAATATACCATTTCGGTAAAGAACAATAAAATGATAAGTGAAAGAACTAACAGTATTATCAAAAGAAGATATGAAATTGCCAGAAAGTCGTCACTCTGTCTTGCGATCGAATCAACGGATGTATGTATTACCACATAACCCTTAACTTTGTAATCCGCGGTTATGGGTGCAAAAACACTTAACATCTCTTCATTGAAGCTGTCAAAGAAAGTTCCCGTCGTGTAGTAGGAATCATCGGTAACGGTAGGATCGAAGCCTTCTATGACACGCGGATTTTCAACATCAAGCGCCATATCCGTACCAAGGATCATCCTTCCGGAAGGGTTAATGATCCAGATGGTCGAGGACATAAACGTCCCCAGGTTGTCCATCTGCTCCTTAACCTCATCAAGCGCCCTGGTGTTTGTGTAGAGGTCCGCAGCATATGTATTGGCTATCAGGTTCGCTTCTTTATACAAAACCTCCGCCTCTTCCTTGATAAGACGGTTATAGGTGGTCTGCGACACAAAGGAGCTTACTATGATAAATCCGAACACACCGAATATTAAGTATGCAAGTAAAAATTTAAGGTATAGTGTTCTTTTCATTCCTTTAGTTAAACTGTTTTTGTCTCAAACTTATATCCGATACCCCAGATCGTGGAGATCTTCCACTCATCGTGGTCATTGATCTTCTCGCGAAGCCTTTTTATATGAACGTCAGCGGTCCTGGTGTCGCCTATGTATTCGTAACCCCAGATCTTATCGAGAAGCTGCTCTCTTGTAAATGCATGATTGGGCTGAGATGCCAGGAAATACAAAAGTTCAAGTTCCTTGGGCGGCATTTCGACATTTTCGCCCCTGTAGGTAACCGAGTAATTGGTAAGATTGATCTTAAGATCGGGATACTCGACACTCTTTTCTCCGCTTACGTTTGATTCCTGAGGAGTCTGGCGCGTTCTTCGAAGGACCGCCTTGACTCTGGCTACAAGTTCTTTTGAATCAAACGGCTTTTCGATATAATCGTCGGCTCCGAGTTCAAGTCCCAAAACCTTGTCGAATACCTCTCCTTTTGCAGACAGCATTATGACCGGTGTCTGTGATTTGCTTCGTATCGACCTGCACACCTGATATCCGTCTATTCCGGGAAGCATTAAGTCCAAAAGAACAAGACTGGGCTCATAAGAATCAAAAGCCTCCAGTGCTGATTCTCCGTCATTGCAGATCTTCGTATCGAAACATTCCTTGACAAGATATAAAGATACAAGCTCCGCTATATTGTTGTCATCATCAACTATCAATATCTTTTGTTTGTTAACCATAGGCCCCCGCCTTTCTACTTAAACTCCACTATTGTGACACCCGCATCGCCTTCACCGTGTTCACCAAGGCGATAGGATTTTATATATTTACACTTTTTAAGGTGATTGTGAACTGCGCTTCTTAATGCCCCGGTTCCTTTTCCGTGCACAATGCGCGCTTCGTGCATGTGCGATAAATATGCATCGTCGAGATATTTATCAAGTACGGCCAAAGCCTCGTCGACCGTTTTCCCGATGAGATTACACTCATAGGATACGCTCATGGCTTTTGACATTTTCATCTTGCCGGCTCCGGTATTATTCTTTGAAAGTCCCGGCGCTGTTATTTCTTCTTCCTGCACAAGCAAAAGATCCTTAACATTGGCCTGTGAACGGATGATACCGCATTGCACATAGAGGTTTCCCTTTGCGTCCGGAAGAGTGCTGACGGTTCCCTTAAGCCCCATCGACACGATCTTGACCATATCTCCGACATGAAGATCCTTGACGCTTAAGCCTTTTATCTCCTGTTTTTCTGCCTTTACCGAAAGCCTTGAATTCTTATCGTCCACCTTGCCGCGCAGGTTTCTTCTGCGCTCTTCAAGGTCTTTCATCGAAACATTCGTACCGGTCTTTTGCATGATACGAATGGTCTCGTCGGCATATTCCTTGGCTTCTTTTAATATATCCCTTGCCTCTTCATTGGCCTCTCTTAATATCTTTTCTCTTGATTCGTTCAGTTTTTCAAGTTTCTCATCAAGAGCTTTTCTTTCACTTAAGATCTTTTCTTTTTCTTCGTCAAGCGCCGCTCTGTCTCTTTCCATTTTAACTCTGGAATTTTCAAGATCGGCGATAACGTCTTCAAAATGCTCGGAATCTTCGGAAATGGTTGCTTTTGCCATATCGATTATCTCATCCGACAGCCCAAGCTTTGAAGAGATCGCAAAGGCATTGGACTTTCCCGGAATTCCGATCAAAAGCCTGTATGTCGGAGAAAGCGTCTCCACATCAAATTCACAGCAGGCATTTTCCACAAAATCCGTTGAAAGGGCAAAGAGTTTTAACTCACTGTAGTGAGTGGTCGCCATCGTACGGATGCCTCTGTCGTGGAGATAACTAAGTATGGCCATGGCAAGAGCAGCGCCCTCCGTAGGATCTGTTCCGGCTCCAAGCTCATCGAAAAGACAGAGCGAATCGGAATCGGCATTCTTAAGAATGTGGACAATTGACTTCATGTGAGACGAAAAAGTCGATAAACTCTGCTCGATACTCTGTTCATCACCGATATCCGCATAAACTTCGTTAAATATGGAAAGCTCCGAACGGTCACCCGCGGGAATATGAAGACCTGCCTGTCCCATAAGAGTAAAGAGCCCCACGGTCTTTAAGGTTACGGTCTTACCGCCCGTGTTTGGACCGGTTATCACAAGAAGGTCATAGTCCCTGCCAAGCGGAACATCGATAGGAACCACCTTTTTCTTATCAAGCAGAGGATGGCGTCCCTTACGTATATTAATGCGCTTTTCGTCGTTAAATACCGGTCTTGTGGCATTTTCGTCAAGCGCAAGCGCACCCTTTGCAAATATAAAATCAAGCTTTGTCATAAAGTCCTGATCTGTCTTAAGATCTACGGTATGTGTAGCCAGTTCGGCGGAAAGATCCGCAAGAATGACTGCGATCTCTTTTTCTTCGTCGAGTTCAAGCTGCCGTATCTTATTGTTAAGCTCGACCACTGCCTGGGGCTCCACAAATATCGTCGCACCTGTGGACGACTGGTCGTGGATCATACCCGGAACCTGACTTCTGTGCTCTGCCTTTACGGGTATGCAGTAGCGGTTATCGCGCATAGTCACTACATGATCCTGAAGATACGAACCCACACTTCCGTTTACCATTTTGTTAAGTTCGGAATGTATCTTTTCGTTTGTCTGTACAAGCGCCTTTCTGATGCTCTTAAGAGTCGGGCTTGCATCGTCCGCCATATGTCCGTCTTCATCCAGGATACAGCGGTTGATCTCTTCGGCGACTTTGGTCATGGGATTTAAAAGTTCAAAATAATCGTCGAGGGAATCCGCCTCGTCTTCTTCCCTCTCTCTTACTCCCCATGCTTTTACGCGACCTACGTTATTCAAAAATTTAGCATAGTTTAAAAGCTCCCCCGCAGTGAGGGTGCTTCCTATTTCAAGACTCTTTAAAGAAAAACCGAAATCCCTGTTGGCTCCGAAGTTGATGCTTCCCTTTTTGATAAGCCTGTTAAGTGCGTCATGTGTATGGGTCTGAGCCTCTTCGATCTCATGGATCTCTGTCATGGGCTTAAGCTCGCGGCACAGCTTCTTACCGGGTTCGGAACCTGCTTTTTCCTCAAGAAGTCTGATTATATTGACATATTCAAGTGTGTTCAGAACTTTAGCATTCATAGAAGATATTTTATCATAAAACTTATGAGTTTAATATTGCATTTGCCTTAAGGACGGCAACCTGTGTCTTTCCGTCGGTAATGACTCCCGACACTATATCCTTGACAAGATCCTTTAACGGGATCTCAATGATATCTAAAAATTCGTCATCATCAAGGTCCTGAGCTCCTTTGTGAAGACCTTTTGCCATATACATTGTGATCTTCTCATCACTGTATGCCGGAGCCGGGAAATAAAGCCCCATATCGATCCACTCATCCGCGGTATATCCCGTCTCCTCGCGAAGTTCGCGCTTTGCGGCCTCCAGTCTGTCCTCATCGTAGTCGTCAAGTTTGCCTGCCGGGATCTCCGTAATGACCCGGCTTATGGGATAACGATACTGCCTCTCCATTATGACATTTCCATCATCCGTTACCGGTACTATGCAGACCGCTCCGATATATTTGATATACTCTCTTGATGAATCTTCGCCGTTTGGAAGCTTTATTTGGTCTTCCCTGACATGTAAGATAAATCCGTCATATATCTCCTTTGATGAAACCTTAACTTCCGTAAAATCTTTTTCGTCCATTGCTTTTTCCTCTGTTTGTTTAATACTGATATTCTACAACATAAAAGGAAAAACTTAAATGGAATACCTAAAAGGAATTTAGTATAATAACAGCGTGAAAGGAATATTGTCATGTATCATTTTTTTGTGGAGCCGGATGCCGTTAAGGATAAAACTATCACAATAACCGGCAAGGATGTAAATCATATAAAAAATGTTTTGAGAATGAAACCCGGCGAAGAACTATCCGTAAGTACAAAAGACTCTCAAAGCGAGTATCGCTGTATCGTAAGAGAGCTCTTTGACGACCGCATAGTATGCGAGCTTGCCTTTATAAAAGAAGAGGGAAATGAACTTCCCTCAAAGATCTATCTTTTCCAGGGGCTTCCCAAATCCGACAAAATGGAGCTTATCATACAAAAAGCCGTTGAGCTCGGAGCTTTTGAGATCATCCCGGTTGAAATGAAACGCTGTGTCATGAAGATCGATCCAAAAAAAGCGGCTTCAAAACTTTCAAGATGGAACGGTATATCGGAGGCCGCCGCAAAACAGGCCAAAAGAACTATAATCCCGGAGATCAAAACGCCGATGGGTTTTAAGGATGCCGTAGATTACGCCAAAAACCTTCCCGTTAAGCTTCTTCCTTACGAACTTGCGGACGGAATGGCCCGCACAAAGGAAATCTTTTCAAACCTTAAGGCCGGTGAGGATATTGCGATCTTTATAGGGCCCGAAGGCGGTTTTGAACAGTCGGAAGTGGAACTGGCAAAAGAAAACGGTTTTGAAACGATAACTCTCGGTAAAAGGATACTTCGTACGGAAACCGCCGGGATGGCGGTTATCGCAAGGATAATGTTTGAACTTGAAGAAACCTGACAGAAAAAGAGAAAATGCACACACCCAAATGCGGGTGTGTGCATTTTTTATGCCACAAGGCTTTTGATCCAGATCCTTTTCTTAAGAAGGATCGCTCCGATCACGACTTTAATAAAATCAAGCGAAAGGATCGTAATATACATCGGTATGATGGTCATTCCGGTATAGCGGCTTAACACAAATGCGATCGGCCAGCATATTACCCAAAGATAAGCCGAATCAAACAAAAAGGTTATAAAAGTCTTTCCGCCCGAACGGATCGTAAAGTAAGCACAGTTTAAGTACGAACCTACCGGCATGAATATAGCGGCAACTCTCATAAGCTCTACCGAAAGATTTCGTATGGAATCGGTAGTATTGTAAAATCTCGGAAACAGCGGAGCCATGATTATCAATATGATACCGAGTAAAGCGGAAGACAAAACTCCCAAAGTAATAAGCTTTCTGTCCGTATCCACAACCGCTTCTGTGTCGCCGGAGCCAAGCTGCTGTCCGATTATGATGGCTACGACCGAACCCATGGAGATAAGTACCACATTAAAAAGGTTTACTATGGTATTTGAAATATTGAACGCCGCGATGACCTCAAGTCCCCTCATCGAATAGCACTGCGTGACCATCGACATACCAAGTGACCAGAAAAACTCATTTATAAAAAGCGGGAAACCCGTAATGATGATCTTTTTCGAAAGCTGGCCCGGGATATGGAAGCCCTTATAAAGGCCGACTGCAAAAGCGGCACGTTCTTTGTGCTTATGAGTCCAGAATACAACTATAAAAAGTTCCACAAATCTTGAAATGACAGTGGCAACGGCAGCACCCACAACACCAAGCTTCGGTGCTCCGAAATGACCGAAGATAAGAATGTAATTAAATACAAGGTTTACGCCCACCGCTATAAGACCTGCCACCATAGGGACATTGGTCTCGCCCGATTCGCGAAGTGTGCTTGCGTAAGAACAGGTTATCGCAAACGGAAAAAGACCGAAAAGCATGGCCATAAGATATTCTTTGGCATAACCGAGCGTCCTTGTAAGATCCAGCCCCTCATTATTGTCATGAAGGAACATCATGATAAGGTTGTCCTTAAAGAGCATAAAAATGCTCACGCCGAGAACAGAAAGCACAACCGACATGATAAGCTTAAATCTTATCGTATAGCGTACGCCTTCGTTATTCTTCTGACCCACATACTGTGCGGTAAAAATACCGGGGCCCGATACGGCTCCGAAAAGAGCAAGGTTAAATACAAACATCAGCTGGTTGACTATGGATACTCCCGACATCTGCTCGGTGCCCACCTGGCCCACCATAATGTTATCCAGCATATTTACAAAGTTGCTGATCCCGTTCTGAACTATGATCGGGATGGCAACAGCCAGAACCATCTTATAAAATTTTTTATCTCCAAAGAACTTTTTAATCATAATCGTCAGCCTATCAAAAATAAGGTTTTAAGTCAACTCATAAAATACAAAGATAAACAGGCAAGAAATAAGAGGCTTAAACATCTAAGCCTCTTATCATCGGTTTTATTTCCAAAACTTCTTTTTCTTGTCGCCGTCATCTGATGCCATACCGGCTCGTTTTACCGCGTTAAGCGAATCACCCGTTGCCATATCAAACTGTTTTAACAGTTCCTTGGCTTCATGTGAAAGCTTGTCAGGTGTCTGCACCACAAGCGTTACGTAATGATCGCCTCGTACATCCTTATATCTGGTCGAAGGAACACCTTTACCCTTTAATCGTACTCTTGTATC
>JAGCCY010000080.1 GCA_017651385.1 Lachnospiraceae bacterium | reverse complement strand
GATTAAAATCAGATTAAAAAATGATCACCCCGATAAGGTCATTCGTCCATGATCTCTTCGATAAGTTCCGACAGCTCTTTAAGATATTTTTCTTCTTCGCTCTTTAGCTTATTTAACGAGTCTTCCACAGACTGCTTTTCTATTACCTCCGCGCCCGTGAATTTAAGTGCTGAAGCGCCTTTTTCGGTCTTGATCGCGACCTGCATATAAACAGGTCCGTATGTAAGGATCTTAAGCGCCTGATCGTTTGAAAGAAATCCGCTTGTCGTGATCCCGAAAAGGTCGTATATGGTGTCATTGGCGATGGGGCCGATTATCACGTCGCAATCCGCATACATATCTTCTTTTCCGTTCCGGTTTGCAAAAACATATTCAAACCATTCTTCATCGCGGGACAGTTCTTTGACCTTTAGATCCTCTAAAGACAGCTCATAGGTATTTATATACGTGTCGCAGTCTTTGCGGACCTCGGCCCAGCGATAAGAAAAATCGATATCCGGGGACAGATAAAAGCCCCGGCCGAAATCGGCGTTCTTTCTGCCTCTGTGAATATCGGGGTTTTTTATTTCGTCAAAACCCGTATGGTATAGTTTCATGATCGGCATCCCCCTCTTAACAGGCCGCATCCACAAGATCCGTATAATACTTTTCGATCGCCGGACGGGCGCTTAAATAGAATTTTTCAAGATCCTTGTCAAAATGCTTTCCGAAGCTTTCCATCATTATCGAATCGGCCTTTTCAAACGACATGCTTTCCTTGTATACACGCTTGCTCACAAGCGCGTCATATACATCCGCGACCGCCATGATACGGGCTTCTATCGGTATCTCGTCACCTTTAAGCCCCTTAGGATAACCCGAACCGTCCATTCTTTCATGATGATAATGTGCGATGTTCTCGGCTATCACCTTAAATTTCTCGTCAGGCGAATTTTCAAGGATACTGTGCAATACCCTTGCGCCTTCCGAAGCATGGACCTTCATCTTTTCAAACTCTTCCGCGGTAAACCGTCCGGGCTTTCTGAGTATCGCGTCATCGACGGCGATCTTTCCGATATCGTGGAGCGAGGAAGCTTTAACGACGTTTCTTCTGAAGGTTTCGTCTATGCCGTGAACGGTCGTAAACTCCGCATCCTTCATGATCTCCGCCATCAATATCTCCACCACATCACTTGTTCTTGTAATGTGGCCGCCGGTCGAATTGTCCCTGCTTTCAACAAGCATCGCCATGCCTCGTATAAGGCTTTTATTGGCCGTTTTTATGTCTTTTGTCTTTTTCTCGACTTCTCTTTCAAGCTCGTCGTTGTAGCTGTTTATAAGCTTTATATGCTGCTGATTCTTTGTGTCGTCGGTAATTACGAACTGATAGCCCTTCTTGAAGTTTCCGTCGTAAAGATCATTTATGTCAACCAAATAGTCCTTATCGTCTTTATGATAATAAAACTTATCTTCTCCGCCGGCTTTGTATATTTCAAGTTTTTCGTTGAAAACGGAATAAATATCCCGGTAATAACTCATCGGTTTATCGACCGTCATGTCCGCCAAAGACTCAAATATCCCGATCGCGGTCTTGTTGGCACCGAGAAAACGAAGCTTTGAATCGAAAGAAATAAATCCCGTATCTCCGCTTTCTGTAAGCGAGTCCACCGCGGTTTCCGAAATATCATAGATACAGATACGGTGCGCGATAAAAAGATACATGACCTGGGCAAACACATATGCAAGCGGTGTGAATTCTATGATATCGGTAATCCTTCTGCCTCCGAAAAATGCGGCGAACGCAACGGCTTCGGGAACAAAGAGCAGAATGATCAGAGTCCTTGATACATCCTTTTTCTTTTTATACGCATAGATAAATGCGGCAAGACTCATGCCGAAATACGCTACGATCATGATATGGAAGACTAAATGCATCGGCCCGTATTCTTTTACGACATCAAGACCGTCCGCGGTCGGGGTAACGGTTATGCTTTTGTAAAACACCGGATATTTACCGATAGTGAGAACGGACAGAAAAACGGCCGTGCTTATGAAAAAGCATATGGTCTTGTCCCAGTTTGACATCTCGACCTTACACATGTCGAAAACGTTAAGCATTATAAAGAGGATAAGGAAGCACCCTCCGAGATATATAAGATCCGTGGCTATCAGATAAGCTTCGGCGGATCCGGCCTGGCATTTAAACACATAGCCTATATTAACTATTGGGATAAAAGCAAAAATCAGAGAAAAGTTGACGCTGAAATGCTTATGCCACATATGGACATAGATCCCGGTCAAGATCAATGAAATCCAAAACAGAATAACATAGTAGTACTCAACAAACTGCATTATTTCCGCTCCTATCTTTCATTTACCCATTTTAAAATTCCCCGTATATACAGAATAGCACACTGTCAAAGGTTTAAGTATACCAATTCTTTAACTTTTGATATATTTTCGGGTTTCGCAAGATAGTAAAGAAGAAGTTCAAGCACCGTTTCTTCGGACAGGCCTCTTCCCTCGATCTTAAAATTGGAAAACCCGTTTTTAAGATATGTGTCTACAATATCGGAAGGACCGATAAAAGAAGGATTTTCCTTTGCCCTTGAAAGGTCGTATCCCTCGTTTCCGAAAGGCGCCTTGCAGATATGTTCCGGCACATCTTCGGAAAGCATGCGCCTGCTTACGTTTTCATAGCAGGCTTTACGGTCCGTACATCCTGTATGGCAGCATTCGTTTACCAGAAATTCGACCTTGTCTTTTTCGGGATCGGTCAAAGAACACAGCTTATCAAGCTGTTTGTTTAACCGAAAATCCGGGACGACATACAAAAACTCTTCCCGCCTTAATTCGCTTAAAAGATCTTCAAAATCCGTAAGCACCTTGGTGGTCGACGACACAAGATATAAACCCGGGTATCTTTCTTTAAGATAAGCCGTTAAGATCTCGGAATGCACGATGACCCCGTTTGTGCCGCTTTCCTCAAACTGCTTACAGAGCCTGTTACATTTTCTGTCACTTAAATGTTCTTTTGCAAGAAGCGAATTGCTGAATGTAAGCCTTGCGGATATGCCGTATCTTTTTAAAAGCCCCAAAACACGTTCGGGGCTTTCGTATCCTTCTTCGAACCTTCCGCCCGCCCAGAGCGAATTGCCGGGAGCACCGTACACGGAAGCTATAAAGGCCCATGGATAAAACATATCCCGCTCTTTATAGAAAACGGAAAAGAACGCTTTATACAATTCGTAAAATTCAAACAGCCCGGGAAGATGAAAAAGGGCTTTGTCTTTCTTACTCATATCTTCGATGGTTTACATAATAATTTTAGTCTCTATTTCCGGAGCAAGTTCTTTAAGCTTATCCGCAAAGATCTTTCCGTCGTCGGGTGTGCCCACGATACTGCCGTAGTGGGTCGGAATTGCAAGCTTCGGTGATATCTTTGCTGCAAAAGAAGCGGCTTCTTCGGGCTTAAATGTAAATTTGCCTCCGCAAGGAACAAACAGAACATCGCATTTTGCCTTAAGATTGTCTGCATTTTCATCGGTATCGCCGGTCACATAATAGCTCGTGCCGTCAAGGTCTACGATATAACCAAGCCAGTCGCTTCCCTTTGTGTGAAAGAGCTTTCCGACATTATAAGCCCTTACCCATGAAAAATTAATGCCGCCGACACTGTCGCTTTTTGCGCCCGCGTCCTTCGCATCGGCAAAGGTAAATTTATCAAAAGAAAGGCTCTTTGTCTTTTTGATATCCGATCTCATACTTTCGGGTGCCACAAATAAGGTATCGTATTTTGCTACCTTTAAGATATCTTCCAGTGAAAAATGATCGTGGTGCGAATGAGTGATAAATATGATATCCGCATCGTGTTTTTCGTTCGTTACCATAAAAGGATCGAAATATATAACCTTTGATCCGCCAAGTCTTATGCTGCTCTGTGCATTTATCGAAATAT
>JAGCCY010000079.1 GCA_017651385.1 Lachnospiraceae bacterium | reverse complement strand
ATATCATTGGCTGTGGCATAAGCGTTACTCTGCTTGGTAATAAGCTGCGTAACGATATCCTGAAGCTGGTGGTAATGAGCCTCGGCATCAGCTTTGAGCTTTGCGATAAGCTCGCTGTTGGCCTTGTAGGTTTGAGTAGGGATCTCCAAAGCGGGCTCGTACACAACACCGTTTTCTTCGGCTTCGGTTTCTTTAACCTCGACTGCCGCTTCAGCTTCCCTCACAGCGTTACTGTTGTAAGCTGCATAACTATCACCTACTTTCGTAATTCCGTTTACGTTCATAGAGTGTCCTTTCTTCGCATCCGTGCGATCGGTGAATAGTTATTATCCCCAAAATGGGGACAAGGATACTTTTCTAATTCTTTTATCGGATATAATCTTCAAAAAGTAAAGAGGAAAAAGAAAAAATTTTTAAAATTAATAAAAAGATGGTACAATTGTTTAAAGAATATTGTATACAACATACAGAATGCGAAAATCATGATCAAAGAAAAAGCCTATGCAAAAATAAATCTGTCCTTAGATGTATTGGGGAGACGTGAAAACGGTTATCACGACGTTAAGATGATAATGCAGTCCATAGATCTTCACGATGAGCTTACGCTTGAAAAGACAGACGACGGTATCGTTCTTTTGCTCGATAATGCCGAGCTTAAGGCCGAGGAAGAATCCGGTAAGGAGAATATAATCACAAAAGCCGCAAAAGCGTTCTTTGACCGTACAAAGATAAAAGGCGGAGTTAAGATAAACCTTGTAAAGAATATCCCGATCGCTGCCGGAATGGCGGGAGGAAGCACCGATGCGGCAGCAACGCTCAGGGGGCTTAACAGGCTCTATGAGACAGGCTTATCGACAGAAGAACTTGAGAAGATCGGAGTCCTGATCGGAGCGGATGTGCCTTTCTGCATAGAAGGCGGCACAAAATTAAGCGAGGGAATAGGAGAGATACTTACAAAGCTTCCTTCGCCTTCCCGCACGGAGATCGTAATATGCAAGCCCGATATAAATGTTTCCACGAAGGAAGTATACGAACGGTTCGATGAGCTTAAAGATCCTTTTCATCCCGATGTGGACGCTATGGCTGAGGCACTTAAGGCGGGCAATGCAAAGAGTGTGGCGAAGCTTTTGGGCAATTCCCTTGAAGATGTCACAAAGTCGCTTCACCCGATAATAGGCGAAATAGAAGAACTTATGGAGGAAAACGGTGCGACTCGCGCGATAATGAGCGGTTCGGGACCTACGGTATATGCAATAGTCGCTGAAGACAAAAAGGATGGACTTGTTACGCTTCTTAAAGAACGCTATCCTGCATTTTATGTGAAAGGACATTATTATGACTGAACTATCCCTTAATATGGATGAGTATCTGCCGTTAAGAGATGTTGTATTCCACACTTTGAGACGGGCGATCTTAACGGGCCAGTTAAAGCCGGGTGAAAGGCTTATGGAGATACATTTGGCCCAGAAGCTGGGTGTAAGCCGTACTCCCGTAAGGGAAGCCATACACAAGCTTGAACTTGAAGGCCTTGTGACCATGATGCCCAGACGCGGAGCACAGGTTGCCCAGATTTCCGAAAAGGGTCTTAAGGATGTGCTTGAGGTAAGACGCGCGCTTGATGCCTTCTGTGCAGAGCTTGCCTGCGAGCGTATAACGCCCAAAGAAGAGGAAGAGCTTAAGAAGGCCTGCAGGGAATTCGAGGAAGCGGTAAAGATCGGAGATCCCACGCTGATCGCCACAAAGGATGTGGCATTTCACGATATCATAATCAATTCCACGGGGAATGAGAGACTTATTTCCACCATAAACAATCTTGCGGAGCAGATATACAGATACAGATTTGAATATATCAAAGACGCATCGCAGCGTCCGAGGCTCATGGAAGAGCACAGGACTTTGCTCGACGCCATTCTTAACAAGGATTCCGCAAGAGCGGGAAAGGCCGCAAGGATCCATATAGACAATCAGGAGATCTCAATTCTTTCGCAGATATATCCGGAGGGTTAAATTGCTGAATAAAGACGTAAACGTTTCGGTTCTGGGCAGACAGTACAGTATAAATAACACTGCCGGAAACGATGCCGTGAAAACCGAATGTAAAGGACAATATTATATAAAGAACGGAAAACACTATGTTTTATATGAAGAAGTATCGGATGACGGAAGTGTCACAAAGTGCAGGCTCAAGTTTGACGATACTACATTGGAGCACAATAAAAGCGGAGAGCTGACCACCAGATTTTTCTTTGAAAAGGGTACAAGGCATCAGACCGCTTACACGACTCCGTTCGGTGATTTTTTAATGGGGATCGATACCAAGGAATTCGAGTTTAACGAATCCGGGGCAAAAATAAATCTCCATGCCGTATACGACATGGAGATCAATGATGAATTTGCTTCCGAAAATGAGATCATCATTGAGATAACTTCGATTTAACGCTCTTTGCACCGGCTTTAACCTGCATTTTTTCAACCCAGGCTTTAAAGCCTTTTTTCTTTTCGACAGGCTTGCTGATCTTACCGTGAAGTCCTTTGACTTCGGTAATGTAGATTCCGCTTACGACTGCTTTGACTTCTTTTTTGACCGGAACCTGATCGAAAATCTTTTCATCGCACACAAGACTCATTATCTGCGGACCGACCTTGGCTTGTACAATGGGAAGCTTTGCCCGGCGCATAAGCTTGGGCGACTGGTCCAAAACCGCCTGCGGGAGTCCCGCATCGATCAGTCGCATTCTCTTCTTATCTATAATAAGCATCGAAACAGTCTGCTTGTACTGTGCGATCTGTTCTTCCTGCTCAGCCTGACGCTTCTGAGCCTTCTTACCGAGAAAATAAAGTACTACGATCACCGCGATAAGGACTGCGGCAATGATGATCGTTATCAACAAACCCTTAGGCATACGTATAACCTCCGTATAAAACTTTCGCGACTTATTATGACATAAATTAAAGGGTGGGGCAAGGGAAACTTAAAAACATCACGGATTATATATCAAAATTTTAAAAATCCTTTATTTTTCACAGAAACTGTGCTATAAATTTTTTATTGTGAAACAGGAAAAGAAAGGTTTTGTTATGAAAAAGAATTTTTGGGCAGTGCTCGCGGTTTCTTTTGCCTTAGCCTGTGTTGCGGGCTGCGGAGAAGAACCGGAAAGCGTGCTTGACGGACCGGGATCGGTCAATGAGATAGAACTTGATGTTTCCGATAACGGGGACGATAAGGATACATCCGTACAGGTACTCGGAGAGGGCCTTGTGGAGATCGGACAGTATAAAGGGCTTACCGTTGAAGCCGAGAAATACGAGCCTTCTGAAGCGGAAGTCGAAGAAACGGCGTCGTATTTTTACAGCGAAGAGGCGCGCAATTTTACCTGGAACAAAGAAGCAGCCGAAAACGGCGATATTGTTATCATAGATTATGTCGGCAAACTCGACGGAGTTGAGTTTGAAGGAGGAAGCGATACCGATTATGCTTTGGAACTCGGTTCCGGATCATTTATCGATGGTTTCGAGGAGGGCCTTATCGGGGCCAAAGAAGGTGAAGTAAGAGATTTAGACCTTAAGTTCCCCGATGAATACCATAATGCGGACCTTGCTGGAAAAATGACGGTATTTACCGTGACAGTTCATAAGATCATCCCGCCGATGTCGGATGATACGATAATGGCACTTCAGAGTCCTTCCTATACAAACGTTCAGGAGTTTATGGAACAGACAAAGCAGACGATCATCGATTATTACAGTGCGGATTACGAGACTACGGTGATCACGGGCGTGATCGATCAGGTCACAAAAAGTTCGACCTGGGGCACTCTTCCCGAAGATAAGATGGCAGAACAGCGTGAGGTTGTAAAATCCACATATTTCCAAGTTGCGGAGCAGTACGGACTTGATGTCGAAACATACCTTGCGATGTACGGAACGGATCTGGACACTCTTGCGGGTCTTTTTGTAAAGAGAGACCTTATAATGGATAAGATCGCAGAGCTTGAAGGTCTTGTCGCAACTGACGAAGAGATGGATCAGGGCATTCAGGAAATGATAGACAATTACTATCAGGACGGCAGTACGGTCGAAGATTTTTACGCTCAGCGTGATAAAGAAGAATACAGAGAATATTGTACGCTTCAGAAAGTGTATAATTTCCTTTTGGATAATACAAACGTCGTGGCACCTGCCGGAGTCGGAAGCGAAAGCGGCGCAGAATAGGAGAAAGATATGGAACTTACGGATATTAAAGATTTATTCAGAGAAAAAGAAAAATATGTCGGCAAAGAGGTGACCGTCGGAGGCTGGGTCAGAAGTATTAGAGATTCCAAGACCTTCGGATTTATAGTGATAAATGACGGTACTTTCTTTGAGCCTTTACAGATAGTATATTCGGATAAGCTTGATAATTTCGATACGATCTCAAAGCAGAATGTCGGTGCTGCGATCGTGGCAACCGGTAAGATCGTGGCAACACCCGATGCCAAGCAGGCATTTGAGATGCAGGCAGAAAACATCATTATAGAGGGTGCTTCGACTCCGGATTTTCCGCTTCAGAAAAAGCGTCATTCGCTTGAGTACCTTCGTACGATACCGCATCTTCGTGCACGTACCAACACCTTTGAAGCGGTATTCAGAGTACGTTCGCTTATAGCATATGCGATCCATACATTCTTTATGGACAGAGGTTTTGTATATGTACACACACCTTTGATCACAGGTTCCGACTGTGAAGGCGCGGGCGAAATGTTCCAGGTTACAACGCTCGATCTTAACAACATTCCTTTGACCGAGGACGGAAAAGT
>JAGCCY010000078.1 GCA_017651385.1 Lachnospiraceae bacterium | reverse complement strand
GCCCTCCGAAATATCGGTAAAGATATCGGGAAGCCTGTCCTTAACAACTTTTTCTTCGTCCCTGTCTGTCTTTATACCCAGTGCTTCAAAAGAAAAAGAATCATTTGTAAAGTTTATCTTAAGCACTATACCGTATTCGGTATAATACTGAGAGCGCTGATAATCAGTATCAAACACGAAATTTCCGAGCGAATAGAATATCGCCTTATCACCGACCGTTTCATAATTCATCGGGACATGGGGGTGATGAGCGACCACAATGTCCGCACCCATTTCAAGATACTTTAGATATCTCTCTCTTGTGTAAGGAGACGGTAAAGCGGTAAATTCTTCGCCCGCATGGGCCACGATCACACAGTGCCTGCATGTTTTCTTGATGTTATCGATGTTTGCCCTGATACGGTCAAGGTCACTCCAACTTAAGCAGCCTGCCGTGTTCTCATCAGCTTTCCTGCAGGCTCTCTGATAGCCGACCGCAAAAATGCCTATCCCGCCCGCATCGGGTATGATAAGCGGTCTTGAAGCCTCGTTTATGTCCATTCCGGCGCCGATCGTCGAAGCCCCCGCCGCCTTCGCTTCATCAAGCGTATCGAAAAGACCGTCCGGACCCGCATCCATAATGTGATTGTTGCAGATATTCCAGATATCGGCCTTTATCCTTTTTAAAAAGCCCGTAACCTCAGGATCCATGCTGTGGGTAAGAGCCGCTACCGTATTTTTGCGGTTCACTTTTTCTTTTGCCGAAAGCGCTCCCTCGACATTTACGCATACATGGTCGCAAGAAGCGATAAAATCCATGACTTCCCCCGAAATAAGCTCTTCGTCGTTCCATTTTCCGTTCATATAGCCGTCAAACCCAATATCACCGGTAAAGGCTATCGATAAACCGTCCTTCATAAGGCTCCTAACGCAAATACTTTGAAAATGCAAATTTTCCTTCCTTATCGATCTTTTTAAAGAAAAGATCGACACAGAATGTTATCAGTACCGCTAAAACATATATAAACACAAATCTTAATATCCAGCTGTCCGGAAGCTTCAAAAACTCGGCGATCCTTACCGTAAGTATATGCCAAAGATATATCCACATCGAATGCTTTGAGATAAATACGATCAAAGGATTTTTATAAAGCTTAAGCTCCTTTTTGGAGCATAAGAGCATAAGCCCCGTTGTCACGCTCAGACCGTAGCTTAGGTAATATATCCTCGGAGGAAAAGAAGCAGTGCTTACATTTACGATCCTTCCTTCGTTTCTTGCATACATGATCACTCCGACGACAAATACCGTAAGAAACGATACAAACATCAATATCCTCGTTTTAGTGTCAAATCCCGCATAGTGATAACCCATATAAGCCACGATCCCGAACGGGATAATGTAGAATACGGTGTTATTGACAAAAGGATTTTTATTCAGATCGTAAAAAATCCCTATCTCGTAAAGTGAATAAATTATGAGCAAAGTAAGAAAAACAAGTATTGTGGGCTTAAACCGGTCAAATACGGGAGTTAAAACCGCCGAATAAAGGTATATGAGGATCACCCATACATAAGCTATCCCGTAGAGCGTCATGCCGTACGATCTTAGATAAAACCCGATGTCGTACAGATTTCCGAAAATAAGATCAAGTATAAAATACAGCGATAAAAATACCCAGGTCGGGATCACAAGCCTTTTTACGCGGTCTATGATGTAAGCGGCCGTCTTACCATTTTCAGCGTATCTTTTAAAAGAACGCGCCGCCAGATAAGCCGACAAAAACACCATTATCGGCACATCGAAGCTTCGAAGCCATACAGCCCAGAACGGCGGATCGGCATGTACGAGAATGATACCCGTAAGTCCTAAGAATTTTAAAAAATCTATGTAATATAATCTCTTATCGTCCATAAAGACCCCAAATAAAAAACCTTAATCTTAAAGATTAAGGTCATTTTATCATATAGCGTTCATTTTTTCATCAGTCTGTCTTAAGCGCACAATCCTTGCATGTTCCGTAAAAATACACCATGGCGCCTTCGATCTTATGACCCGATGCATCACCCTTCGAAGCGATACATTTGTTAAATGCAGCGGGAGCCTTTATATCAAGATCGTATACGCGGCCGCAGCAGTTACAGTAAAAATGATAATGCTCACTTGTGTCCGCATCATAATGATCAATGCCGTCTTTCATGTGAAGCCGCACGATGATATTATTGTCCGCAAGAAGATTCAAATTCCTGTAGACCGTGCCCAGACTTATGGTTGGCTCTTTTAACTTGACTTCGTTATATACTTCCTCAGCAGTTGGATGAGATTTTGTGCTCATAAGATAATCCGTTATGAGATCCCGTTGCTTGCTGTGATTCATATTGCCTCCTAAAATCAGTAATCATTCCTCATTTTTACTATACCATCCTTTCAAGTAAAGTCAAGAAGAAAATAGGAATTATTACTGTTTTATGATCAGGCAAGACCCGAAAATACATTTAAGAACCACTGAAGCACTTTATCCCATAACGGGCGTTTAAGCCAGTTTTCGTAGGTAACCTCTTCGGAGGCTTCGATCATTTTTAATATATCTTCTTTTACGGTAAAAGAAAGATTATTGTCATATATCACAGCGCCGCATTCATAGTGAAGGAAAAGACTTCTGTAATCAAGGTTGATGGTACCGATAACCGAAACATCCCTTGTGACTATGTTCTTGGCATGGACAAAACCGGGAGTATATTCAAATATCCTGACGCCTCCCTGCAAAAGCTTTCCGTAGTTGTTTCTCGTAAGCAAAAAGACCATCTTCTTATCGGGAATGTGCGGTGTTATTATCCTTACATCGACTCCCGACTTTGCGGCGCGCACCAATGCCTCGCTCATATCATCCTCAATAAGAAGATACGGAGTTGTTATATACAGATAATCCTTTGCATTATATATAAGCTGCATTATAGTATCTGCGACCGGGTTGTCCGGATTGTTCTCGGGCCCGTCGGATATAAACTGCATGAAGCCGACCGTGGATATCGGAGCCGCATCAGGATCGTACTTTTTGTAGTCTTCTTCATTCTTTCCTTTTGACAGTCCCCACATATTTAAGAATCTGGAAGTCATATCCTTAACGCCCGGTCCCTCTATCCTGACGCCGCCGTCCTTCCAATATCCGAAGCGTTTTATGATGTTCACATACTCGTCGGCAAGGTTAAACCCGCCGGTATATCCGATATTTCCGTCGATTATTATCATCTTCTGATGATCTCTGTAATTAAAATATAGCTTATTGAGATATTTTGAGATCGGGTTAATGCAGGCAGTCAATATACCCTTATCTTCAAGTTCTTTGAAAAACTGCCTGTCGGTACGGAACATCGAGCCGAAATCATCGTAGAGTATCCTTATTTCAACGCCCTCTTCGCGTTTTTTAAGTATCGCTTCCTTTACACGGTTCCAAAGCTCCCCGTCGGCAAGGATAAAGAAGTTAAGAAAAACAAACCTTTCCGCCCTATTAATATCCTCGATCACCGCATCAAATACGCTTTCGCCGGAATCGAAATATTTAAACATATTGCCGACCGAAAGCGGGAAATGAAAGCCTTCAAGAAATTTTGACAGTTTTACTTCGTCGGGAAACAGGTCATTTAATCTTTTCGATGCTTCGTAAGAATATGTGTCAAACCGTTCTCCGTAAGAAAGAAGCTTCTTGGATCTGTCTCTTATCTTTTTGGTGCTTCTCTCCCTGCCCCAAAGAAGATACATGATGATACCGCTCACCGGCAGAACGGCAATAAGAAAAAGCCAGCCAAACTTATAAAGATTGTTGGCCCGCCTGTTTAAAAGGCAGAGTATGACTATCGTAAACGCAAACTCCACCAAAAGATAAACATATATTCCCTTGTTCCTTAAAGTGATCCCGATCGCGATTATTATCCCGAACTGTAAAAGGATCAAAAGGGATACCACCAAAGCTCTTAAAAACCCGCTAAAGTAATTCTTCATTCTCTTCTCCGAAATACGTTCTACCCCTTAAGACTGTTAAGTATTGTATCATATTCCGGATATTTTTTCTTTAAGATAACGATCTTTCCTTCTTTGGTCAAAAAACAATGGGATGATTCGGCCGTAAATACCGTTTGACTGTCAAGCTTCATGTCATATGAAACGGTCAGTTTGACCCCGTCGTATTCTTTTATCCAAAGTTCTATATCGATGGTGTCGGCATAGGTCGTGGTGCGCTTATAGTCACAGTTTATCGATACAACAGGCGATACTATCCCCTTTTCTTCCATTCCGGCATAGCCTATACCGTTTTTCTCAAGGAAATCACCCCTGGCTTCCTCCATCCACCTTATATAATTCGAATGGTGCGTAACCCCCATTTTATCCGTTTCATAATATTGAACCGTATGCTTATAATCGTGTTTGTACATTCTCCCCTCCGGCTTATTAAACTGTCAAAATTCTATCTAAAAACATTTACCCTTATGTTCCTGCGGACAGGTAGCGATCTTGTCACATACATAACACACTTCGTTTATGGATTTCCCGTCCTTAAAGAACTCACGGATGTTTGCATATGTGGTATCCGCAATGTTTTCAAGAGCCTCTGCCGTCAAAAATGCCTGATGTGAAGTAACTATGACATTGAGCATGGAGATAAGGCGTGCAAGCACATCATCGTTTACGATATGACCCGAGAAATCGTGGAAGAACACATCGGATTCTTCTTCATATACATCAAGACATGCTGCGCCGATCTTTCTGGCTTTTATGCCCTCAAGCAGGGCTTCTGAATCCACAAGGGCACCTCGGGATGTATTTATGAGCACAACTCCCTTTTTCATCTTTTCTATCGAATCCGCGTTTACCACATGCTCGGTTTCTTTTGTAAGCGGGCAGTGGAAGGAGATTATATCGCTTTTGGCCCATATCTCATCAAGTTCCGCATACTCTATACCGCTGTCCTTAGCAGGGAATTTATCATAGGCGATCACGTTCATGCCAAAACCTTTACAGATATCTATAAAGATGCGGCCGATCTTACCTGTACCCACTACACCTACGGTCTTTCCGTGAAGGTCGAAACCGGTAAGACCCGATAAGCTGAAATTAAAATCCCTGGTACGGATATAGGCTTTGTGGATCCTTCTTATGGATGTAAGCAAAAGAGCCATTGCATGCTCAGCGACCGCATAAGGTGAATATGCGGGTACTCTTACGACATGGATCTTTTTAAATGCATATTCGATATCCACGTTATTGTATCCTGCGCAGCGAAGGGCAATAAGCTTTATATCAAGCTTTACAAGCTCATCTATCACGGCCTTGTCGATCATATCGTTTACAAATACGCAGACCGCGTCGAAACCTGCGGCGAGTGAAACGGTATCTATCGAAAGATGAGTTTCAAAAAACTTTACTTCAAACTCATCGGTCAGATTTTTGTTGAAAGAATTGATATCATAATCCTTTGCATCGAAAAAAGCTATCTTTATCATGTAAACCCTCCTTTTACGGCTTTTGTGCATTTCCGGTATTTTTCTGTGTGTAAAATAAATACCCGCTACCCATAAGGCAGCGGGCAATATTATGTTAGCACATAAGCTTTAGTTTTTAAAGCGACCCAAGATCTTAGTAGTTGGTCGCACTTACTTCAAAGTAGCTCTGAGGATGAGCGCATACAGGGCAAACCTCAGGTGCCTGGGTACCTACTACGATATGACCGCAGTTACGGCATTCCCAAACCTTGACTTCACTCTTCTTAAATACTTCCTGAGCCTCAACATTGTGTAAAAGAGCACGATATCTCTCTTCATGATGCTTTTCGATAGCGGCAACGCCTCTGAACTTTTCAGCAAGATCATGGAAACCTTCGGCATCGGCTGTCTTTGCAAAATCATCATACATGTCGGTCCACTCATAATTCTCACCGTCTGCGGCTGCAGCAAGGTTTTCTGCTGTGGTGCCGATACCGCCGAGTTCTTTGAACCACATTTTTGCGTGTTCTTTTTCATTATCGGCTGTCTGTAAGAATAAAGCAGCTATCTGCTCAAAGCCTTCCTTCTTTGCCTTGGATGCAAAATAAGTATACTTGTTACGAGCCTGGGACTCGCCTGCAAATGCAGTCTGAAGATTCTTCTCTGTCTGAGTACCTGCGTAAGGATTCTTCTTGTCCTCTGCAAGCACGAGCTTATCGCCCTTAACACCGCATCTGGGGCATACGGGTTCAACTCCGTCCTCTACCGTAAAGACTTCTCCGCACACCAAACATTTGTAAGTTTTCATAGCCAACCTCTCCTTTTATATAGTTTTTGCTTTTAATATCTCTTTGATCCTGAAGATCTGTCTTATTTAAGAAGATCGAGAAGCTTCTCTCTTGACTGAACGCCCACAACACTCTTTACGTTCTCGCCGTTCTTAAATATCTTGATACTGGGAATGCTCATGATACCGTATTCTTCGGCAAGTTCTTCTTCATCATCGACATTTACCTTGCCAACCGTATACGTGCCTTCAAATTCTTCGGCAAACTTCTCGATAATAGGTCCCATCATCTGACAGGGTCCGCACCATGTTGCCCAGAAATCCACAACAACCGGAATATCCGATTTAAGTACTTCTGCCTCAAAGTTATCCTTAGTTAATGTAATCTCAGCCATAGTATCTCCTTTCATAGTAGAAAAACGGATTATATTATTTACACCCACAACTCTCAAAATTAATAATCATTACTGATTTTTAGTTTAGCACAATTTTATTGTTTGTCAATAGTTTATACTTTCTGAAAGTTTAATATAAAACGGCCAAAAGCGTTTATTTTACGCCTTTGACCGCATCATGCCGGATTGTTCACGAAAAATTAACTTCTACAGCAGGGTTTTAAGCCTTCTTGCGGCCTCGATCGTATCGGCGGGATCTCCGAAGGTTGAAAATCTGAAGAATCCTTCACCGCATTTACCGAAACCTTCACCCGGAGTTCCTACTATCTGAAGTTTATTTAAAAGAAGGTCAAAGAACTCCCAGCTCCCCATCTTATCCGGGCATTCAAGCCAGATGTAAGGAGCGTTCTTTCCTCCGCAATACCATATACCGATCTCATCAAGCGCCTTCATAAGAACTTTTGCATTGTCCTTATAGACCTTTATGTTTTCTTTTATCTGCTTCTGGCCTTCATCGGTAAATACCGCTTCACCGCCGCGCTGGATTATATATGAGACTCCGTTTGTCTTTGTGGTGCGGTTTCTTACCCACATCTTGTTAAGGCTCATGCCTTCGCGCACAAGATCTTTCGGGATAACGGTGTAACCGAGTCTTGTACCGGTAAAGCCCGCGGTCTTTGAAAGCGAGCATATCTCGATCGCGCAGGTTCTTGCGCCTTCTATCTCAAATATACTGTGAGGTCTGTCCTCCTCTATAAAAGCTTCATAGGCGGCATCAAACAGGATGACCGAGCCGTGTCTGTTGGCATAGTCGACCCATGCCTTTAAGCCTTCTTTTGTGTAGACCGCGCCCGTCGGGTTATTGGGTGAGCAGATATACAGAATATCCGCCGAAAGCTTTTCGTCGGGCATAGGAAGGAAATTATCGGCTCTTCCCGATTCAAGATGCACTATCTTTCTGCCTGCAATGATATTGGCATCCACATAAGCGGGGTCTGCGGGCTCTATCACAAGCGCCGAATTCGATCTGTCGAAAAGATCGAGAATATCGCCGAGCTCATCGCTTGCTCCGCTTGACACAAAGACTTCGTCCGCATCAAGAACTACGTTCCTTTTACCGTAATAGGCTTTTATCTTTTCTCTTAAAAAGTCCGCACCGACCTCGGGCATGTAACCGTGAAAGCGTTCTTTAACGCTCTGGTCATCAACGCCTTTGTGCAAAGACTCTATGACGGTATCGCAAAGGGGCAAAGAAACATCTCCGATACCGAGCCTTAAAATATGGTCGTCAGGATGCTTTTCGCTGTATTCCTTTACCTTTCCCGAAATATTAAAAAACAGATATGAATCCTTTAGATCCGCATAATTTTTATTGGGCACTAACATAATTCCGTTTCTCCTGAAAAAACAAATTCGGCAGGGCCGGTCATCAAAAGATAATCGTTGTTTGATACCTTTGTGGTGAGAACACCGCCGTCAAGATGGATCCTTATATCGGTATCGCTGTCCGCTATACCTTTTTTGACGCTTGCAAGCGTTACCGCGCAGGCTCCGGTCCCGCATGCCATGGTGATCCCGCTCCCGCGCTCCCATACACGCATCCTTAATTCGTTTTCGCCTATGACCTGCACAAATTCGACGTTTACTCCGCCCGGAAACTCTTCGTGATTTTCGATCTTCGGTCCTATTTCTTCAAGCTTTACGCTCTCAACATCTTCCGTAAAGATCACGGCATGAGGATTACCGACCGATACGGGCGTCAATATGATCTCCTTACCGTCTATGATCAGCTTTTTGTCTTTTCCCGCGATCGCCTGTCCCATGTTGACGGATACATTTTTCACAAGGCCTCCGCAGAGATTTAAGCTTAGATATTTAATGCCGGAAAGTGTTTCTATCTTCAGGTTGGTCTTATCCGTGTACCCTTTTTCGTAGACATACTTTCCCACACAGCGTATACCGTTTCCGCACATCATGGCTTCGCTTCCGTCGGCATTGAATATCCGCATCTTAAAATCCGCTATATCCGAAGGACTTATATATATCATACCGTCAGAACCCGCACCGAAATGCCTGTCGGAAAGTTTGATCGATAACTCCTCAATATTTTCCGGGACTTCACCGTACACATACAAATAATCGTTTCCGAGTCCCTGCATTTTTGTAAATTTCATTTTCCCCTCCGTAAAATGCTTCTTTCAAAGCATCATATATATCAGTTGATCGTGAATACTCCGATGGATATCTCTTCAAGTACATCGAGCAGCATCTTGACCGTATCAAGCGATGAGAACATCGTGATATTGTTCTGTACCGCACATTTTCTTATAAGCTCGCCGTCTATATAGTGGACGCCCGATAAGATCGCACGGGTATTGACGATATAGCTTATGCGGCCCGAACGGATGGCATCCAGTATCTCTTCGCTTCCTTCGCTTATCTTCTTAAGCTTCTTGGTGGGGATGCCGTGTTCTTTGAACACCGTTCCCGTAAGACTTGTAGCCTCGATATTAAAGCCCAAGTCCAGAAATCTCTTTGCAAGAGGAAGTGCTTCGATCTTGTCTTCATCGGCAAGCGTAAATATTACCGTTCCGTAGTCCGTAACCTTGATGCCCGAAGCGATGAGCGCTTTATAGACCGCACGATGAAGTTTTTTATCGTAACCGATGGCTTCGCCGGTCGACTTCATCTCAGGTGAAAGATATGCGTCCATGCCCTGAAGCTTAAGGAACGAAAATGCGGGAACCTTAACGTAGAACATATCCTTTTCACCCGGATATTTATCGGTGATCCCCTGCTCTTTTAATGAAATGCCCATCATTACCTTGGTGGCGATATCCGCAAGCGAATAGCCCGTTGACTTTGACAAAAACGGTACCGTTCTGGAAGAACGCGGGTTGACCTCTATGATATAGACATCCTCTTCTCTGGTGACGATAAACTGGATATTGTAAAGACCTCTTATGCCGATCGCTATGCCGAGTCTTTCGGTATAATCAAGGATCTTGTCCTTAACGTTTTGTGAAATACTGTAAGGCGGATAAACACTTATCGAGTCGCCGGAATGGATACCCGTACGCTCCACAAGCTCCATGATACCGGGTATAAATACCCTTTCGCCGTCACAGACCGCATCGACCTCCACTTCCTTGCCGCGGATATACTTATCCACCAAAACGGGCTTATCCTTATCGATCTCAACAGCGGTCTTTAAGTAATTTAACAGTTCCTCTTCCTTGGCAACTATCTGCATTGCCCGGCCTCCGAGCACGAAGCTTGGACGCACAAGAACGGGATAACCTATAGCCGCTGCGGCTTCAACGCCTTCCTCTATGGAAGTAACGGCCTGACCCGCAGGTCTCGGGATATCAAGCCTTATAAGAAGTTTTTCGAAAAGATCCCTGTCTTCCGCAGTATCTATCGCCTCACGGCCCGTTCCGATGATGGGTACATTGTGGGCACTTAAGACATCCGCAAGATTTATGGCAGTCTGACCGCCGAGTGATACGATGACACCGTCAGGCTTTTCCATATCTATAACGTTCATAACGTGCTCAAACGTGAGAGGCTCAAAATAAAGCTTGTCCGAGCAGGTATAATCGGTCGAAACGGTCTCGGGGTTATTGTTTATTATTATCGCTTCATAGCCGTTGGCCTTAATGGTCATTACAGCGTGAACGGTCGAATAATCGAATTCAACACCCTGTCCGATACGGATCGGGCCCGAACCTATAACGATGATCTTCTTTTTATCGGATATTATCGACTCGTTTTCATCTTCATAAGTCGAATAAAAATACGGGATATAGCTTAAAAACTCCGATGCACATGTATCGATCATCTTATATACGGGAATGATCCCGTTGTCGGTCCTGAACTTTCTTATTTCATCTTCTGTCTTACCGGTAAGCTTTCCTATCTCTTTATCCGAAAAACCGAGTTTTTTGGCCATCAGAATTGTTTTTTTATCAAGACCTTTAAGGGAGATCTCCTGCTCGGCCTTTACTATCTTTGAAAACTCTTCGGTAAACAGTCTGTCTATTCCCGTGATCTCAGATATCTTACCTGCGGAAACGCCGTCTCTTAAAAGCTTTGCTATCGCATAGATACGGTCGTCTCTTCCTTCTTTTATATATTCCGCAAGCTCTCCGTCCTTCATGCCGTCAAACTTTGAGCTTTCCATGTGGAATAAACCTATTTCAAGCGAACTTACGGCCTTAAGAAGACTTTCCGCAAAAGTCCTTCCGACGCTCATGACCTCGCCCGTCGCTTTCATCTGAGTGGAAAGGGCGTTGTCGGCATCGGCAAATTTATCGAAAGGAAATCTCCGCATCTTTGTGACCACATAATCAAGAGTAGGCTCAAAAGAAGCGGGTGTGTTGGCTATAGGTATCTCATCAAGCGTCATGCCCACACCGATCTTGGCAGAAACTCTTGCGATCGGATAACCGCTTGCCTTCGATGCAAGTGCCGACGATCTTGAAACTCTCGGGTTTACTTCTATAAGAAAATACTTAAATGACTTAGGATCCAATGCAAACTGTACATTACAGCCGCCTTCGATCTTTAAGGCTCTTATTATCTTAAGAGCGCTGTCACGGAGCATATGATATTCCTTGTTGGTAAGAGTCTGCGAAGGACATACGACTATCGAGTCACCCGTATGGATACCGACGGGATCGATGTTTTCCATATTGCAGACCGTGATCGCTGTATCGTTACTGTCCCTTATTACTTCGTATTCTATGTCCTTGTAGCCTTTTATGCTTTTCTCGATGAGCACCTCGGACACCGGCGAAAGCGCAAGGGCGTTCTTCATAAGAGGTAAGAATTCTTCCTCGTTTGCCGCAAATCCGCCGCCTGTACCGCCCAGTGTAAATGCCGGTCTCAATACCACGGGATAACCGATCTCTTCGACAACTTTAAGGCCTTCTTCCATTGTGGTGGCAGTCTCGGAAGGAAGCACAGGTTCGCCAAGGCTTATACAAAGACTTTTGAACTTCTCCCTGTCCTCCGCCTGCTCGATACTTTCGATCTTTGTGCCCAGAAGCTCAACGTTACACTCATCCAGCACTCCGCTTCTATAAAGGCCGACCGCAAGGTTAATGCCGGTCTGTCCGCCTATACCCGGAAGGATGGCATCGGGTCTTTCGTGCCGTATGATCTTTGAAAGGAATTCAACGGTCAGCGGTTCCATATATATCTTGTCGGCTATGGCGGTATCGGACATGATCGTGGCGGGATTTGAGTTGCACAGCACCACTTCGTAGCCTTCTTCTCTTAACGCAAGACATGCCTGTGTGCCGGCATAATCAAACTCAGCCGCCTGACCGATGACTATCGGTCCCGAGCCTATGACCATTACTTTGCGGATATCACTTCTTTTAGGCATTTTTCGAATTCTCCATAGACTTGATAAATTTCGGGAACAGGTAAAAACTGTCCTGCGGACCGGGTGCACTTTCGGGATGATATTGTACCGAAAATACACGGTCTTCTTCGGCGCTTACACCTTCGACCGTGTTGTCGAGAAGATTAATGTG
>JAGCCY010000077.1 GCA_017651385.1 Lachnospiraceae bacterium | reverse complement strand
TCTCCTCATCTTGACGGAGCTTATGCCGCATTCGGCAAGACCATCGAAGGAATGGCCGTTGTAGACCGTATTGCGCAGACAAGGGTTGACTGGAATGACAGGCCTTTGGAAAAACAAGTTATGGAAACCGTCACAGTTGAGGTCGATGAATAATTGTGTCGATTAACCAAAAATTAATAATACTTTCTGTTAATTCGTTTTTAATTATCTGAATTTTCACACAGGGCGGCACACTTTAAGCCGCCCTGTTCATATTTTGTTCATATTTTGTTGAATATCTGTTTATTTACATAACATTTTTTAGTCATTAATAAAGTGTATATTAGTAGCATAGACAAGAACAAATAGCAAAAGCCAGTTTCAGTTTATTACAAAACTTTTTCATAATAAATGCCGGGTCAACAAAGTTGCCCCGGCATCCTCCCTTTTTAGGGGTTATTTTTTTATATGGCTATCTCTATGCTTTTGGTCTTGTTGACTATCATAGCCTTCTTGACCTTACCGCCGAATTCTCCGTCCAACGTCCAGGGAACTTCATTTTCACTTTCAAAACAAACCTCTGAAGTCTTAAATGAGACAAGGCCCTTTGACTTAACATTTCTGTTTATCAGTGCGTTTATGGTCTCGCTTAACTCTACCGGGTTATTGGGCCTTCTTACAAGCGTAACTTCAAACATACCGTCGCTTAGATCAACATTCTTTCCGGTGATATTCTTAAAGCCTCCCACCGAAGCGGAATTGGTGATCATTCCGTATATAAATTCGCTCTCCATTATTTTCCCGTTGGCGCTGACCTTCATCTTAAAGGTCTTGACATCCTGAAGTCTCTTCATACCTTCAAGTATATATGCCGCATGCCCCAAAACATTTTTTACATCCTGCGGGGTTTCATAAGAAACTTCGGTAAACAGACCAAAGGCAGCTATATATACAAATGATTTTTCGTTAAACTGTCCGGCGTCACATTTATATAAAGTATTTCCTATAGCTACCTTTGCTGCATCTTTCATGGACTTGGGAAGACCCAATGATACGGCAAAATCATTTGTACTTCCTGCGGGAATATATCCTATCGGAAGTTTTTCTTCTCTTAATGTCATACCCGCAACAACTTCATCAAGTGTACCGTCACCGCCGGCACACACAACTCTGTCATATGTATTGTCCGGAAGATTATTTATGCGCTCCCTTGCGTCTCCCGCAAACTGGGTCGCATAAACGGTAATATCATTACCCGCCGCGCTCATGATGTCGATTATTTCGGGAAGGTTTCTTTTAACAAGACCTTTTCCCGCATGAAGATTGAATACAAAGTATATTCTCATGATCAAAAAATACCCGGAGGCAAAAGCCTCCGGGTAATCCTTTCATATCGTTGGCATTTATGCCTTAACACCGCTTAAATAGTTATCTATTGCATCAAGTGCATCATTTTCATCGGAACCGTCTGTGATTACCGTAAGCTGTTCGCCTGCAGCCATACCAAGACTCATCATACCCATAATTGACTTGGCATTGACTCTCTTGCTGCCTGCCTCAATATAAACCGTACTGTCGAACTGACTTGCAACCTGCACGAGCATTGCTACGGGGCGGGCATCCAATCCGCCGTTCAACTTAATAGTAATGTCTTTTTTTGTCATTTCTTCTCTCCCTTATTACCTATGTAAGTCCTTAAGACTTACCGCTGCCGATCTTTCGGGCGTACTCGCCGATCTTTCTTAACCTGTGATTAACCCCCGACTTACCTACGGGCGGGTCAAGCATCGTACCCAATTCCGTAAGCGAGCTTTCCGGATGCTCAAGCCTTAACTCGGCAATTTCTCTTAAAGGTTCATCAAGACTTTCAAGTCCGCCCGTGTCCCTTATGAGAATTATGTCGTCAATCTGTTTGGACGCAGCAGTTACTGCCTTGGCCATATTTGACACGTCACAGTTGTTGCGTCTGTTCAAATTGTTCCTGACATCCTTCACTATACGGGCTCCAACCAGTTCCATAAGTGCCTTATGGGCATCAATAACATTTAAAACGTCCTGGATGGTATCCGCATCTTTAACATATACCACAAAATACTTTCTGCGTGCAACACTCTTTGCTTCTATATCGAAATCATATAAAAGCTCTTTTATCATTTCGGCACTTGCTTCATCCTGACACACAAATTCAAGATGATATGCTTTTCCCGGATCGTTCACAAATCCGGCCGAAATAAATGCTCCCCTTAAATATGCACGCTTACAACAGTCATTTTCCAAAAGATAGATCGGAGCTTCTTTAGCGATCGCATCCAAAACATCACTCATACCGGCCGGATCCCTTGAAAATTCAATGAAAGGTCTGTTGTTGTCAATACCTGTCCCTAAAATTTCAGTATTTATATTAAATGTTTTGCTTAACAAAGTAAAGCACTTTCTTAATGCCGCCGCCGTCTCGGTGTTTTTATACACAAAGATCGAACTTCCCACACGCTTTCCCGAAAACGCAAGGAGTGCCGTAAGTTCGGAAATTCTGCAATGCCTTTCATGCGGGATCGACTTTATAAGTTCTTCTTTTACTTCGGATGAAAACGACATGCTTATCCTCCGTGGTTAACATCCCTGTGGGAAAGCTTAACCCAAAAATCCTCCTTGTCTTTGATATCGGCATATAACATCTCCGCAAGAGTAACGCTCCTGTGATGTCCGCCGGTACACCCGATCGCAACAACAAGCTGATATTTTCCTTCTTTAATATAATTGGGAATAAGGAACATCAACATTTCTTCAAGTTTTTTAAGAAATTCGCCCGACTCTTCAAAGCTCATGACAAAATCTTTCACAGGCTTATCCAAACCCGTAAGATTTTTAAGCTCATCTATATAGAAGGGATTGGGCAAAAATCTTACATCAAACACAAGATCCGCATCCTGCGGTATTCCGTATTTGAATCCGAAGGATACGATATTTATCATAAGATTGTTGTACTTCTTATCTTCCACAAATATGCGGTCGATCTCGACCTTTAACTCTCTTGTGAGAAGTTTGGAAGTATCTATCACATAGTCTGCCTGCTTCTTTATCTCTTTAAGCACTTCACGCTCGCGTTCGATACCTTCTTCCACACGACCGTCCGGAGCAAGCGGATGCATTCTTCGTGATTCTTTATATCTCTTAAGCAATACCTCGGTACTCGTCTCAAGAAAAAGGATCTCGATCGTAACATTTTCTTTTTTTATACTGTCTATGGCTTTAACGGCCTCATCAAACGGCTGGTCGGCTCTGGCATCTATTCCGAGTGCGACCTTGGTAAGCTCGGTGTTTTTTTCGCTTATAAGGTCCACAAACATATCTATAAGCCGGACCGGAAGATTGTCCACACAATAATAACCGACATCTTCCAGCATTTTTATCGCAGTTCTTTTGCCGCTTCCGCTCATACCGGTAACAACTACAAGCCGCATTCTGTCATCTCCGTTTTATTGATCAAAATTTCCCGAGTCTTATTACCTCAGGTTCAAGTTTAACGCTTGAATGTTCGTATACGCTCTTTTTAACGTATTCGATAAGATCTGAAATATCCTTCGCGGTTGCCTGTCTGTCATTTACGATAAATCCGTTGTGTTTTTCGGATACGCAGGCTCCGCCTATCCTGTATCCCGAAAGTCCGGCCTCGGAAATGAGCTTTCCTGCAAATGTTCCTTCGGGCCTTTTAAATGTACTTCCCGCACTCGGAAATTCAAGAGGCTGCTTTTCGATCCTTGATTCCAGGAGTTCTTTCATCTTAAGGCGAATATCGTTGTAATTGCCCTTTTTTAATCTGAAATCAACCTTAACAACAGTAAGGCCTGCCTTCTTGACATCGCTTTTTCTGTAGCCGAACCTTAACGAATGAGGTGAAACATACAAGATTTCTCCGTCTGCATTTACCGCTTCGACTCCGTCCACAACATCACCCGTTTCTCCGTCATAAGCGCCCGCATTCATGACGATCGCCCCGCCGACTGTTCCCGGTATCCCGAAAGCAAATTCAAGCCCTGTCAATGATTCTTCAAGTGCTTTCTTGCATACGTTTGAAAGAAGTGCTCCGGCACCTGCCGTGATAACATCACCATTTGCGGATATATCCGTAAGTTCACCGGACAGTTTTATGACTATACCGTCATATCCTTTATCAGAAACAAGAAGATTGCTACCGTTACCGAGGATAAAGTAATCAGCCTGACATTTCTTTAGATAGGAAATTACTTCGGACAATTCTTTCGATGTATTAACATTGATCATCATCGCTGCCGGACCGCCGACCCTGAATGTCGTATAGTCCTTAAGCGGAACCTGCTGCCTGATCCTTTCGGGATCTATGTATCTTGACAGGTTCTTTAACATCATTTCACTCAATTTTTTATCCGTCTTTCGTTAGATTTTCTACAGAACCAGCTTGGCTGCCCCGTACATACCCGCATCATTTCCCAAAGTCGCAAGTACCATCTTTGCATTTTTGCTGCCGGAAAAAGCATATTTGTCAAAAGAAGGCGTGATGTAATTTAACAGGATCTCTCCGGCCTTGGATACTCCGCCGCCTATTACAAATGCTTCGGGATTCACAACAGCTGCTATCATCGCAAGTCCTTTTCCCAAAACATTTCCGAACTCGGTCGCTATTTCAATGCAAAGCTCATCTCCCGCTTTTACCCCGTCAAATACGGCTTTTGCGGAAAGATCGTCTTTTGTAAGAACCGTTTCCCTGCCCCATGAAGCAAACTTTTCGGATGCGGTTCTTGAAATACCGGTAGCTGATGCATACTGCTCAAGACAGC
>JAGCCY010000076.1 GCA_017651385.1 Lachnospiraceae bacterium | reverse complement strand
GAGATCCATTCCATGTCGATGGAGTTCTTTACTGAGCCGTGGATGGAAAAGTTCTTCGGTGACAGAGCGGATGATTACAGGGTATATCATCTTGCCGATGCCGTAACATTTATTCCTTACGGCTGTATGGTCGATGAGTTCCAGCATATCATATACGAAAATCCCGATCTTACTCCCGCTGAAAGGAGAGCCGAATGGGTCAAACTTGAAAAGCAGTACAGACCGCATATGGATTACGGCGACAACGAATACTATCTTTCGGGCGGATTCTGGCAGAGACAGCTTCATATCTATGAGCTTCCGTTCTATTATATCGACTACTGTCTTGCCCAGACCGTTGCGCTTGAGTATAAGGCGTGGATGGAAAAGGATTATAAGGAAGCATGGAACAGCTATCTTGAATTCTGTAAGCAGGGAGCAAGAGACTTCTACTCAAAGTCACTTCCCAAGGTTGGCTTAAAGGTTCCTTTTGAAAAGGGCTGTCTTGACGAGATGGTGGAAATACTTGAAAAGGCGATGGAGCTTTAAGACAGATATTTGACAACTGATATTTGCCCTCTTTATCGGATTTAAGGATCCGGTAAAGAGGGTATTTTTATGTTTTTTTGCGGAAAATTTCAAATATGTGTTGACATTGATCTGTTATGGGTGTATATATAACACATAAACAGTTAACGTTGATTTGTTTTTTGCATATTCGCGACTATGCAAAACGGGAGGTACGATTTGAAAATTTCACAGACATCGGGAGTGCCGATATACCAGCAGATAGCTGATTCGTTCAGAGCCGATATTCTTGCGGGGCGATTTAAGGACGGGGAATTTTTACCTTCGATAAGAGAACTCGCAAGAGATCTTAAGATAAGTGTTATCACCACCATGAAGGCTTATGAGCAGCTTGAAGCGGAAGGTCTTGTCACGGCAATGCAGGGCAAGGGCTTTTACGTTAACGCTCAGGACAGTGAGATGCTTAAAGAGCAGCATATAAGAAAGGTTGAAGAAGCCTTGAACATTGCCATTAAATCAGCGGACATCGCAGGCTTGAGCGACAAAGAACTTATTGAAACATTAAAGGCATTGCTTGCCGTAAAGGAGTTGTAAAATGGAATTTGAGAGTGTAATAGAAGGAAAAAACATACAAAAGGGATTTAAGAATTTTACGCTTAACATTCCCGAACTTAAGATCCCCAAAGGATTTGCAACAGCTCTGATCGGAGAGAACGGAGCGGGCAAAACAACGCTTCTTAACATCCTTGCGGGTATCCGTATAGACAATAAAGGTACTCTTAAATATTTTGATGCATTTGATCAAAATGACAGGGAGAATAACCCGGAAGTTAAGGAAAGGATCGGATATACCGGAACCGAAAATTATTTTCTTCCGCATTGGACAGTGGATCAGGTAAGGCAATTATCCAAGCTTCTTTATAAAAATTTCGATGAGGAAAAATATAAAGCATATTATGACGAACTTGCGATCTCCGCAAACGGAAGCTATGAAGGCAAAAAGAAGATAAGCGAGTTATCGGACGGTACCAAGACAAAGCTTACATTAGCGGCCATTCTTTCAAGGGAAACAGACCTTCTTATAATGGATGAGCCGGCTTCGCCTTTAGATCCGCTCATGAGAGATAAGCTGTGTGAGATAATACGTACGTACATATCCTCTAAAGAGGGCAGAAGCGTGTTCTTTTCCACACATAACATTTCCGATATGGAAAATGTGACCGATTATGCGATCATAATGGAACACGGTGCGATCGTAGAGCAGGGCTTTGTGGAAGACCTTAAGGAAAAGTACATCCTTGTCAAAGGTGAGGCAAGCGATGCAAATGCGGCAAGGAACATCCTTTATACCATAAGCGAAGGAATATACGGATTTGAGGGAATATGCCTTTCATCCGATCTTGATAAGCTTGCGGGCATGGATATCACGACCGAAACAGCTTCTTTGTTCCAGATAAGCGTTGCCGTAATGAAGAAGAATACCAGGATAAGGTAGGTGGCTGCCATGAACGGTATTTTTAAATGTTACAGAACACTGATTTCTTTTAAACTCAGAGCGATCCAGACGGCACTTATCTTTGTGCCGGTAATATTCGGGATTTTTTTCTTTGCGATGCAGACATACAAAACGATCACCCCGATATTTATGGGATATTGGTATGTTACTTTGGCGGTTATCGTTGATTTCTATATATTCGGCGGAGTAGCCAATAAAAAAATTCATTCCATGGAATATTTAAGAAGCTCATATGAAGGACCGGGCATCATTGATAAGGCGATTGTCGGCGACCTGATCATGCATGCGATAAGACTGCTTGTATTGTTGACATGTTCGACTGTTTTGCAGGCTAAGATAAACGGAGAGCTTGATCTTCCCGTAGATATACTTATAATACTCGGCCTTTTTGGTGTCATGTTTGTTTCGTTTGAGGTTGCGCTCATGATCACGCGTCTCTTCGCACAGAGTATCAATGCACAGATCGGTTTTTCTTATCTTGTGGTAACCGTTCTTTCGTTTATGATCATTGTATATGTTATTTTTGCAATGAGCGAAGCGATATTTTTAATGGCGGTATTTGCGGCAGTAATGTTATTTTTGGCTTTGGTCCTTTCGGTCATACTGTGCAGGGTATGTTTTAATGGATTTAAAAGCGGATATAAAGATTTGAACTGACAGGAGAATGTTTAAAATGACGGATGATATAAAAATAGCGCTTAAGATGACGAATTTTTCCATTCAAAGTAAGTGGATGAAGGCTTTGCTCATAATATTTTTTGTGATGGGGATACTTTTTGAATTTATGCCGGGTGCTTATACACCAAACAATCTGGGCGGTCTGTATCTTATGCTTACACCGGCATATCTGTACCAGATGGTAGTCACTCCGACTGTTTCTTCATATGTGGCCGCATCACAGAGGAAAAGGGATCTGCAGACAAAACTCCCGGCACTTGTGGTTACATTGGGGGCGATCATATCGTTTACGCTCCATGTTGTATTGAGGTGGGTCAATTACAGTATTTATGATTATTCAGGTGTCGAAAGCGCGTACAATACAAATTGCCTTTCTGTCATTACCGCAAGTTTTTTGTTCTTTTTGATGGCGGTGTATTCCGGCGCGGCATATAAAAAATTTATCGTGTCACTTGTGTTTTTTATGATATTATTGTTTCCTTCAATGATATTTTTCATGAATCCGGGAATTTTAAACAGTTTGGGTTTTGTACAAAACATTACTTTTTCAATGGCTGCGATATGCGGATATATAGTAATCCTGCTCGGAGGATTGGCCATGTATCTTATAAGCCTTGCCCTATATAAAAAGGGAATGGATGTCAAAGCCTTTAAGGCAGCGCTTGCAAGGGCGGGCAGATAAAAGCTTATTAAAGCGGAGAGTTTTCTCCGCTTTATTTTTTTGTTTTAAACTCATGCGTTTAATGATAAAATACGCATATGACCGCACAGGAAAAAGAAAAAAACAGATTCTGGACATTAAGATACACACTTATCAACGTCACCTATTTTATGGTGTTCTGCGGGATCCACGGATATTCATCCGTATTCCTTCTCGGTAAGGGCTTTACGAATACGCAGATAGGATTGTGCCTTGCACTGGCCAACCTTGTGTCCGTATTTGCACAGCCGTTTATCGCAGGACTTATCGATAAACCGGGGCCCCTGACCAACCGTAATGTTGCGATAGGCTCGACGGTGTGCATAATAATGGGTTCGGCACTCCTTTTGTTTATTAAGGACAGCATTGCCGTTATCTTTATCCTGTTTGCATTTATCTATATGGTCCAGATGGCTTATCAGCCCATGATAATCGCAATGAATTTCGAATATTCGCGTGTGGGCTGCAAGATAAATTTCGGACTTGCAAGAGGTCTCGGATCGCTGAGTTTTGCGATATCCTCAGCCATACTCGGCGGAGTGATCGCACGTAACGGTGTCGATGTACTTTCGATCTTTGATATAGTCGTGCTTTTCGCGGCTGTCGTCATCCTTTTGACTTTCATAAAGCCTTCGGGAAAAGAAGAAGAGCCTGTTAAAGCTGATAACGACATATCTTTGGAAGATGAAAAGCCGCACAACAATATAGTCGAGTTTACAAAGGAATATCCCAAGTTCATGCTGTTCATCGTGGGCGTTGTGTTCTTTTTCTTTGCCCATAATCTCATAAACGATTATTTTATCCAGCTCATAAGACCGCTCGGCGGAAACGAGACGCTCATGGGCTATGCGGTATTTATTGCGGCTGCCCTGGAACTTCCCACAATGGCGCTCACACCGCTGTTTCTTAAGAAGTTTTCGTGTGAGAGCATGCTTAAGTTCTGTGCTGTGATGTTCCTTGTGAAGACATTGATCATGACCTTTGCCACCAATATGGTATGGGTATTTGTGAGCGAAGCCTGCCAGATGGGAGCGTATGCCGTACTGATACCCGTATCCGCGATCTATGTAAGCAGGATAATGGCAAAGCTTGACCGCGTAAAGGGTCAGGCATACATAAATGTAGCGATCACGCTGGGCGGAGTTTTCAGCGGGCTTATCTGCGGAAGGCTTCTGGATGTCTACGGTGTTAAGATCACAATGATGATCGGAAGCATAGTTACCGTTATGGGTGTGATAATAACATTTATCGCGATCGGAAACGGCAAAAGAAAAACTGTTTCTTAAGTTCGCTTTATTTGACATTTAAGGCAAATAATACTAAATTTTATATATATGTATTTTGGAGGCGGGTATGAAAAAAGCAAAACGTTCTTTTACGTTAAGTATTGTGTTGTTTGTTCTTTTTGCTGTTTTTACGATCCTTGTAAAAACAGTCGGGGTTAAAGCCGTGGGACCCGAAAACTCTCTGGTGGGGTTTGCGGATCTTAACAAAGGTTTTTATGACGCTGTCGGGGGCAATAAATTCTGGTATTATCTGACCCAGGGTTACGGGCTTTTGTCGATACTTGTAATGGTGTGCTTTGCCTGTTTGGGACTGTATGAACTGGTTAAAAGAAAGAGTATCAAGGCCGTGGACCCGGAGATCATATCTTTAGGTGCATTTTATGTACTGGTTCTCGCTGTATATGTATTCTTTGAGAAAGTGATCATCAATTATCGTCCCGTTATAGAAGATGTGGAAGAAGGACTTGAGGCATCGTATCCTTCATCGCATACGGTCCTTATCATTACGGTCCTTGCAAGTACAGTGTCCGCTCTTGCATCCATGCAGAAGATGATGTCCGCATCTACTGTAAGAACGCTTACCCTGGCAGCCGATGTGGTGATAATAACTGCGATCATCGGGCGTCTTCTTTCGGGAGTACACTGGCTTACCGATATCATAGGCGGGGTGATCCTGGCATTTGCACTCGTTTTTCTGTTTAACGGTGTGATCGCGTGTGTAAACGCAGGAAAAAAATCTAAGGAGTAATGAAATGAAATACACGTTTTTCGGTAAGGTAGAAGAAAACGAAAACGGATTCTTTGTAAATATACCTTTCAACGTTTGGGAGATCTGTGATAAGGCAGGAAATGTGCCTGCAAAAGTAAGGCTTGATTCGGCTACGTTTGTATGTAATCTGGTGCCCAAGGGAAAAGGTTATTACAATATCCCGCTCACAAAAGAACTTGTGGGCACGCTTGATAAGGATGCAGAGCATAAGATCACGTTCAGGATCACAAAATCCGAGGTTGAGGACAGTCCGTACAGCTCGGCCAATCCGATAAGGAAGATCGATTCGATCGAATGTGTGCGCCAGCCCGGTGACGGACTTTGCGGTCAGTCCTGCATAGCTATGCTTGCGGGCATAAGCATTGAGGAAGCCGGAGACATAATGCATTGTGCCGAATGGCAGGCCACAATGGGTAAGATGATCAACGCGCTCAACTATTTCGGATTTGAACATTCCGAAGAGATCATATATACGCTCGGAAAACCCGATGTGGTACTTCCCAAGTGCTCCATAATGATGGAGAAGATGGGAAGATACAATCACTATCTCATAGGCTTTGACGGAAAGTTTTACGATTCAAGCCTTGGTGTGTTAAACGAGTATGATTTCACCAAACTCGTGGGTTATCTTGAGGTTTATGTATAGAAACAGACATTAATAGGTTTTCTTTATGAAACTGCTTACTTCGTATCCCGAAGGAAGCAGTTTTATTGTTATCGCACCGTTTTGGTCGGTCCTGTAGACTCTTGAGCCTGTATCGGTAAGCCTTTTCAATGTTTCTTCGTGAGGATGCCCGTAACGGTTATTAAGACCGCAGGATATTACGGTGATATCCGGAGATGCTTTATCAAGAAAAGCCTCCGAAGAAGAAAAACGGCTTCCGTGATGGGCACATTTGTATACATCTATCTTTTTATCTTCGGATATAAGGCAGTCCGGATACAGATCAAGAGCATCCTCGCTTTCTTTTGTCGCATCACCCGAAAACAGCATGTCGAACTTTTTATGATTTAAAAGGAATATGACCGAGTCTGTGTTGGCATCACCGGTTATATGATCGAGACCCGGGCTTAAGCATGTAAGCGAGATCTCATCATATTTAACGACCGTTCCCGCATTTATAAAGACGCAGTCTATTCCGTGTTCTTTGGAAGATCTGTATATTTCTTTAAGATCTTCGTTAAAAAGGTTTTCGGGTAATCCCGGAAAAACAACACGGTCTGCCGATATAAGATCCTCTTTATTATCTATAAGATAATATATCCCGTTTATATGATCGGCATCCCCGTGCGATATGTATATATCTGAGATTTCGGTTATCCCGCGTGATAAAAGAAACGGGACCAAAACGTACCGGCCCGCTTCGGATCTTGTGGAAGATCCGCAATCCGATATTATCGCGGTGTGCTTCCCCGTCTGTATAACTGCGCAGTCTCCCTGCCCTATATCCAGCATGGTTATCGAAGGATAGATATAGTGCGGTTTAGTAAGAATAGTCAATGCGGTTAACATAACAACAAGACCATAACCGGTCCCGGTCTTTTTCCCGCTTAAAAAGAGAAAGAACAAAAAACACAGATAGTATATAAGCACCAATATTATGCCGGGTTTTCCGATAAGCCTGAATATGCTTATCTTAAGCCCTGCGGACGAGATTCCGTCTATGATCCTTAAAAGGAGCGCGCACAGAAAGTCTGCGATCTTTGCAAGTCCTTTAAGCTTAAGGCTTCCGAATAAAAACCCCGAAAAGCCCGTTAAAAGTATCGGGCCCGTAAATAAAGCGAGTATAAGATTTAACGGGATGCTTAAAAGATTTGAATATGAATTGAAAAACAAGGAAAGCGGCAGCAGTGCAAAGTAGATAAGTATCGGTATAAAGGCGTGATCATAAAGGCGTATCGTAAGTGCTTTAAATCCGTCTGCATCAAGAAGCCGTCTTTCTTTTTCGTTATCAAAATCACGTTTCAGTAAGGTATAGAAAAGCCCAATAAACAATACCGCGGCATATGAGTAAAGATACGACGGATCGCGTATATACAAAGGATTCATAAAGAGCGTTACCGTTGAGGAAACGGCCAGTGCGGTAAGTATGTCGTAAGTGCGGTTTATCATATCCGCAAGCAGTCTTATAAGGAACATTATAACGGCTCTTATGACCGAGACCGTAAAACCCGCAAGAAGGCCGTAGAAAATTATAAAGAGCATGCCTGCTAAAGCCGCGAAACGCCTTTTTACGTTCATTTTCCTTATGAGCATATATATAAATCCGCCGGCCGCGGAGATGTGAAGGCCGGATATCACAAGAAAGTGCGAAAGCCCCGCATTTTTATATAAAGTCCGCCGTTCGTCTTCCATGGAAGATCTGTCGCCGAAAAGTATGGTATTTATGGTGGCTCCTTCTCTTGGGCAGTTTAATAATACTGTTTTTGTGAAGTCAGTCTTAAGATCAAAAAAATATTCTTTTATCGGAAAACGCGGATAAGATAAAATTTCAGCCGACGATAAGTTTACATAAAAGAGGTAGCCCCGTGTTTCGTTATATTTAAACGTATCAAATTCACCCGGATTGGTGGCATGGGAAAAGTGGCCTATACGGCCTGTGATCTTAACTTTTGCTCCTATGGGGAGGGTGGAAGGCTGCATGTTAGCTCGATTAACATAACATAAAAATCCGTAGGTTCCACGCACTTTAAAAGTAGAAAGTTTTCCGTTTTCATCAAGCGTCTTTTCCGTGATCGTTCCGGATAATGTGACGGTCTCACCTTTAGGATAGGGTATGGGCTCGGGCTTATGGATTAAGTTTACATAAATTGAGAACAAAAGTGCCGTGACAAGACCCGCAAAGAAGACGGGGCGTTCTTTTATACTCCTTATCACTGTGTGCATATCTCGTCTTTAAGCCCGTCGTATATCCCCTGTTTGATGCCGTTTACAAGCATAAGGTCTTCTTTTGTGTTAAAAGGTCCGTTCTTTTCCCGATAATCTATTATGGCTTTGGCTCTGGTAGCGCCTATGCCTGTCAGAGTCGACAGTTCTTCCAGGGTGGCGGTGTTGATATTAATAAGGGCGGGTGTATTAAAAGAAGAGCCTGCTTGAACGCTGTTTTCGGATGAACTTATTCCGGGTACATAAAGCTGCATGCCGTCGGTAAGTTTAAGTACCATATTGATGCCGGTAAGATCCGCGTCTTTCGTGGTCCCGCCGGCTTCGTTGATTAGCTCGAATACGCGGGAGTTTTCCGGAAGAATGTATACGCCGGGTGACACGACTTCACCCATTACGGACACGTATATCGTATCATCGGTCTCGGGGACTGTTTCATCAAAACTTAAAGACGACAAAGGGTCGCTTGAAAAAGACGTATCTTCGTATCTTACCGTTTCGGGGGATGAGTATGCGCAGCCCGATAAAAGGGCGCAGAGAATAAGTAAAAAGAATGATATATTAAGTTTCATTTTCCTCCTTTTTGAGACGGAGGACGCGTGGTAAAATTTATAATACGTTAGCTTAAAAAAGATTTCAAGGACAACTTTTAAATAGTGTTAGTATTTGTATCGGACTGTTGTTATAATCATAATATGTGCAGGCGAAAGGAGCTTACTTTTGGGCAGGATAAGCGATGATATCAAGGCCGGACAATTCGCGGGTATGTATCTTTTATACGGCGAAGAGGCCTTTTTGCGAAATTACAATAAAAATTCATTAAAGCTTGCTTTGGTAAGTCCCGACGATAATCTTAACTATTCGTATTTTGAAGGAAGCGGGACGAATGTAAGTGAGGTTGTCGATCTTATAAACACAATGCCGTTTATGTCTGATAAGAGAGTGGTGCTTTGTGAAAATACCGGCTGGATGGCAAAAGAAGAGGGCGGCGGAGCCGATCTTTCGATGCTTACGGATGCACTTGAATCGATAAGCGAAGATGTTGTTTTCATCCTCTGTGAGGAAAAGGTCGATAAGAGGTCGAAACTTTATAAGACCATATCGTCTCACGGGGTATGTGAAGAATTTGCAAGGCTTACGGATGACAGACTGGCGAACTGGGTACGAGGCTATGCGGCCAATCAGGGAAAGAACTTAAATCCCAATACGGCGATGTACTTTGTGACCGAAACCGGTAACGATATGCTGCTCTTAAGCCTTGAACTTGACAAGCTTATCGCATGGGCGCTTGATAAAAATGAGATCACGATCGAAGATGTGGATTCGGTATGCACGCATCAGATCAACAACAAGATATTTGATATGATAACGTCGATATCAAATCACAGGCAAAAAGAAGCGCTTAAGCTTTACTATGACTTATTAAACCTCAGGGAATCGCCTTTTCATATCCAGGCCCTTCTCGTAAGACAGTATAACAACATGCTCATAGTAAGGGACGGCATAAGCCGCGGAATGGGCGTGCAGGCCATAGCGGCAAAAACAGGTATACGGGACTGGCTTGTGAGAAAGCTTGCGGACAGTGTAAGGAGCATGAGCCTTTCGGAGATCCGTGACAACATAGAAGCCTGTGCCGGAGCGGAAGAGGCCATAAAGACAGGAAACATGACCGATACTTTGGCAATAGAGTTGTTGATAATTTCACTCTCCAACAAAAGAAAAGTACAATAAAACGGACAACAGATATATTATCCTTTGATCATCGGATAAAGATTCCGGCATTAAAGACCGGCGGATACGCCGAAATACTTGCCGTATAAAAGGAGGACGAAGATGAAAAAGGAGATCATTCTGTACGCTGTTGTCGCAATACTTGCAATTCTTTTGATAGGAGGACTTTTCTCCGTAAAGGCGGAAGGCAAAAGATCATATTTCAGCGAAAAAGACATACCCGCCGAGCAGGAGTATATAGGAAGAGTTAAAGAGATTTTAAGCGAATACCATATAAGCAATGCCGGCATTACGCTCAACAAGATCTCGGAGGACGGTACTTATACGGAATATACCGTTAAGATACATACGGGAATAAATAACAGTGAAGAGATGATAGAAAAACTTGAAGGCTTATGCCCCGAAGTCGAGGGCGCGACGGTGGATCTTATCATCTCGTAGGAGGATTATGAGAGATACACCAAAGGAATTTGAGATCTACAGACATTTTAAGGGAAACGATTATCAGATAGTTACGATCGCACAGCATTCCGAGACCGGCGAAGAACTTGTAATATACAAAGCTCTTTACGGTGAAGGAAAGGTATATGCCAGACCGCTTTCCAACTTCATGAGTGAAGTAGACAGGTCTAAATACCCCGATGTAACCCAGACTTACCGTTTTGAAAAAGAAGATCTTGCCGCAGATCCCGGCGTTATGCAGTTTCTTGCCGCTGAGACCATGCATGACAGGGTCAAGATCTTGGAAGGCCTTGAAATGCGCATAGACGATTCCATGATCGATACAATGGCAATGTCACTTGATATAGAGGTCAATCCGGGCACTGTCAGAAAACGTTATGAGGACTTTTTGTCCGTTCTTAAGACTCACGAAAGGTATGAAACGGACAGACTCAGATAGGAGGATGTTATGCCGTACAGTCTTGCAAACAGGCTTGTTATAGGTGTCTCTTCGAGAGCACTTTTCGATCTTACATATGAAAACGAGATATTTGAAAAAGAAGGACTCGATGCTTACTGCAAATATCAGGTGGAGCATGAAAACGACTGTTTAAAACCTGGTCCGGGTTTTAAGCTTATCAAAGCACTTCTTGCCATTAACGAGCTTAAAGGTCAGGAGGGCAGGGTCGAAGTTATCATTATGTCCCGAAACAGTGCGGACACTTCTTTAAGGGTATTTCATTCGATCGAGCATTACGGGCTCAATATCACAAGAGCTGTCCTGGCCAGCGGCGGAAGCCTTGCACCTTATTTAAACGCTTTTAAGACCGATCTGTTTCTTTCAGCGTATGAAGACGATGTGCAGTCAGCCATCAATTCAGGTATCGCCGCAGGTATAATCTGTACGGATGTGGGCAATGACTACAATCCCGAGGAAGAACTTAAACAGATACACATAGCTTTTGACGGAGACGCCGTTTTATTTACGGATGAATCCGAAATGATATATCAAAAAGAGGGCCTTGAGGCTTTTGACGCAAATGAGCGTAAGAATGCGGATAAACCTCTGCCGCAGGGACCTTTTGCAAAGTTTTTAAAGACCATATCGGACCTTCAGAAGGAATTTCCGCCCTCGGAAGTACCGATCCGTACGGCTCTTGTGACTGCAAGATCCGCTCCGGCTCATGAAAGAGTCATAAGAACGCTGCGTGCTTGGAATGTGCGTATCGACGAAGCCTTTTTCCTGGGCGGGATATCAAAAAGAGATGTGCTCGAAGCTTTTGGCGCACACATCTTTTTCGACGATCAGGCTATCCACACAAATCCTGCGTCGGAAGTGGTACCCAGCGCCAGAGTGCCTTATAGGGAGAAGCCAATATGAACGAAGTTCATATTTTTAAATGGCTTCGACCGAGTTGGCAGGGGTGGCAGCGAAGCTGCCGCGCGTGCCGTTTCATATTAAATTAGGGAGAAGAAAGAATGAAGTTATTAAGCTTTGCGGTTCCGTGCTACAATTCGGCCGCATACATGGAAAATTGTGTCAATTCACTGCTTTTGGGCGGTGATGACGTTGAGATCAT
>JAGCCY010000075.1 GCA_017651385.1 Lachnospiraceae bacterium | reverse complement strand
GTTGAACTGATTGCTCTTATTTGTAAGCTGCGAGATCCTGGCCATATAAACCGGTTCAAAAGCCTTTATATCGGCTTTCATCGAAAGCGAAAGAAGATATTCGTGATAATCGGTAAAAGAAGCGGCTTCCTGCGCCCTTTTTGCATTATCCTTGTACATCTTTTTTCTCTTTTTATCATCTTCCGAGATCGAGGTTACCTCAAAATATCCGGCGCGGTCTATGGCTGTCACAAAATGTGAGATATCACCTGTTTCTATCTCGGGCGCGGAGACATTTCCAAAAGAAGATCTTACTATATGACGCTCAGCCGGATTATCATCCACGAATACAAGGCTCTCGGGAAGAAGGTTGAGCGTATCCGCTATCTCCTTAAAGTTTTTGTCTTTGGGATCCCAGTTGGCCTTTATCATTATAAAGTCGTCTTTTTTAAGCACACTGTCAGGATGATCAAGCCCTGAGAGCGCATTATCTTCATCGTTCTTTGAATCGATGTTCAATATTATCCCAAGGTCTCCATGGGCTTTTATATACTGCTGAAACTCGGTATATGCCTGTCCTTCGGACTCTTCCGGGCCTATCACTATATTTTCCGCTCCGTCGTCTCCGATGACTCCGCCCCACAGTGTATTGTCAAGATCGAGCACAAATCCCTTTTTGTTCTTTCCGAATATCGACTTTATGATATTCGCAACGTTAAAAGAAAGATAAGGTATGGCATTAACATTGAGCGCATATTTGTACATATGCCAGTAAAAAGGATCCGACCATTCCTTAAGTCCGTAATCCGCGGAAATATAGTTTATGTCGCAGATATGAAAATCTTCATGTTCTCTTGCATATTCGTAAAGATTTGCGTTAAGCCTTGATAAAAAATTTACCCTTCCGTGGATATCGTACGCATCACGGTTACCGAGGAGCCTAAAATACGGCATTTCAAAATTATTCTGTATTATCGGGCAGTTATAGCGTTCTTTTAACGATCGCCATACAGACATATACTTATCCGTCTCACGCTTTAAAAGCATGTCGACCGTATCGGAGTCGTCGTTTAAAGAAGGATATGTATCTATATTTCTGTTTGAAGTGCACACATATATAATGTCGGGCTTAAACTTTAAAAGCTCTTCATTGTCAAAGACCGCATCGCGATAAAAGGCATTGTATTCGCTTTCGTAAAACTCGGCCGCGATCCCGTAATTTAAAAGAAACAGTTCAAGGATCTGCTTTATATCAGAAGTGGTACCGCCGCCTAAGATCGCGATCCTTTTTTCGGTAAAAGAACCGGACTCCTCCAAAAGGCGTCTCTTTAAGCTTTTTTTCTTGGATAAAATAAGGTCCGCATCAAACGGATATTCAAGTTCGCGCATATCCATACCTTTCTGCATAACAATCCAAAATAGATTGTACCAAAATCATCATGATAAATCTATACGAAAGTACCAAAGCTATGATACAATTATCGCCGAGGTAAAAAAACATGGCCATTGAACGAAGCGACATTCATCATTTTACATATTTTCTGTACGGAGAAGCATTTTACGGAAGCCATAAGGGCTTAAGATACAGGATAGGGATCGAACCTTTGGATAACGTTTTTTACAAAAAGCCCGAAGAAAGAGAAGGTTATCTGATACGTGCCTATGCCTGGCCCGAGCCTTTTAATTTCAACACTTCAAAAGATAAAGTCTTTAAGGATTTTCCTTTTTCCGAAGAAGGCGTGTGCGAAGCCGTCGACTGGCTCAACGAACAATATAACGAATTGGTTAAATAAAAAGAGGAAGGGACCGAACGGTCCCTTCCCTTTTTGTGTGTGGCTTCCGGGGTTATCCCGGCTTATGATGAAAAAGAGAATTATTTTATGAGTTCTGTATCAGCCTTTGGAGATCATCTTACCGCCACGCTTCGAAACAACGTCGAAGATTACGGCTGCAAGTAATACAAGACCTTTAACAACCTTCTGCATGTTCTGGTCGACACCCATAAGAGACATACCAAGGTTGATGATACCCATGAGAACCGCACCTACGATAACTCCGGGAACCGTTCCGATACCGCCGTATGCCGAAGCACCACCGATGAAACAGGAACCGATTGCATCCATCTCATAGTTCTGGCCGTATGTGGGCTGAGCGGATGTAAGTCTTGCGATCGTGACCATACCTGCAAGGGCTGAAAGAAGTCCCATGTTGGTGTATGCAAGGAAGTAAACCTTGTTGGTATTGATACCGGAAAGCTTTGTAGCCTTTTCGTTACCGCCCACTGCGTAGAAGTAACGGCCGGTCTTTGTATTGGATGTAATGTATCCGTATACGAGTACTACGATAAGTACCCAGATGAGTACTGTCGGGATACCCTTGTGCTGTGAAAGTCTGAAGAAGAAAGCGAGTATAACTGCCGCGATCAGGATCGTCTTTGTCCAGAATATCGCTGCACCTTCAACCTCAAAATTCTTTTTGGTCCTTTCGGCTCTTGTTTTGATCTGCATTCCAAGGAAGATCGCAGCGCCGATGGCACCAACCAGCATACATGTTCCGTTAAATCCGGGGATACCGAATATATCGGGGATATAGCAGTTTGCTCCGCCGCCGAATACGTTTACGAATGTTGTGCATTCCTTGATGGAAACCGTAAGGCCGTCAAGAACTACGTTACTTAATCCTCTGAATATAAGCATACCTGCCAAAGTAACGATGAAAGGAGGTATTCTTACAAATGCGATCCAGAATGCCTGAAAAGCACCGATCGCGGTACCGAGCACAAACATGCAAAGCACGGTCACGATAAAGGGAACATGGAACTTTGTCATTAAGACAGCTCCCACTGCACCGGTGAAACATACGACCGATCCGACGGAAAGATCGATGTTACCACCTGTTAAAATACAAAGCAACATACCTGTTGCAAGAATAAACACATATGCGTTCTGGGAGATCAAACTTGATACGTTCATTGGAAGCAAAATGCTTCCGCCGGTACATATAGCAAAGAATCCCAGTACAAGAATAAGTACGATTATCATCGTATACTTTTTGGCAAAATCAAGCGCTTTTGTTCTGTCCATATCTATCACTCCTTCCTAGTCCTACGCGGTTCTTATAATGTGTGACATTATAGCTTCCTGCGTAGCTTCTTTGCCGTCAAGTTCTGCTACCATCTTACCTTCGTTCATGACGTAAATTCTGTCGCACATACCTAAAATCTCCGGCATTTCCGAAGATATCATTATTACGGATTTGCCCATGCTTACAAGATCGTTCATTATGCAGTAGATCTCGTATTTGGCACCTACATCTATACCTCTTGTGGGTTCATCGAGTATAAGGATATCGGGATCCGCAAACATCCATTTTGCAAGCAATACTTTCTGCTGGTTACCACCC
>JAGCCY010000074.1 GCA_017651385.1 Lachnospiraceae bacterium | reverse complement strand
TATCAAAAAATCTTTCTTTTCTGCCTGTCTTAACAGTTACGATCCCGCGCCTTACAACGGCGGTCGCCGTTATGGTCACAAAAAATGTGCAAATATCGATGATAAGAAGGAGCTTTATATCGTAAACCGCCAGAAGAAGGCCCGCGATCATCGGGGAGACAAGGTATCTCGCACTGCCCGCAACGGATACAAGTCCGCTTGCTTTCGTATATTCTTCTTTTGTAAGGATGTCCGTTATCGTTGATCTGTATGCGGGCTCCAAAAGCGAGGAGAAAACAGAGCTTATAAAAACTCCGGTACAAATATTCAAAAGCGTACAGTGACCCGCCATCATCAAGATCAGGATGTAAAGTATCCCCAAAGCCGACAGACCGTCGCCGATCATCATAAGTGTTCTCCGGTCAAACATATCCGCGAGGACTCCCGCCGGTACGGAAAGGATCAATGCCGGCAGAAATCCCATTAAAGTGACGACCGCCATGGATGCTGCGCTCCCGGTCATATTAAAGACATAAATGCCGAGTCCGAAGCTTGTGAGGCCTCCGCCTATCTGGGATATAAAATTGCCGATCCATAAAAGAAAGAACTTTGAATAACCTGTTTTCATACCGTTTATGCCTCAATTTTTTCTTTTCCCGGCACGGAGACTTCTTCGAGCAGTCTCCCCACGTGTATTGTTTCAAAAAACATATCCTTTTTGGCGATCACGATGATGACCGTCACAGCGATCACCACTATAGTCTCCACGCATTTTGTGACAGGAGTCATTGCGATCTTTTCCTGCATGAAATTGACAAAAAGATGGAAAATGATGCAGGCAAGTATAGACCTGTCGCTTGCAAGATATACCCATGTGATGATAAAGCCCATAGGTATGGCACTTACAAAGAAATTGACCACAAATAAAGGATTTACCATCAATCCCGCATGATAGGTACCCTTTATGAAGATAAGCGGGAAATGCCAGAAAGACCATATAGCGCCGAAGATCATCGATTCCCAGAACCAGTTCATGTACTGTCCTATGGAATCCTCGCAGTATCCTTTCCAGCCGACCTCTTCAAGTACGGATGCGACTATGATGGTAAATAGCGCTCCGGCGATCCCGACTCCGGTAAATGAGAAATCTGCGGTAAAAGAAAACTGATCGATCGACTGCCCGAAAGCGAGTGAAAGCAATATCGAACAGACAACTATCAGAGCAAAAACAACGACCGCCCAAAATACGTTTATCCATTTTACTTTATAAAATCCGATAACTTTGTTCTTAAGATCCTTTTTAAGTGCATCACAACCCGATACAAGCACCATTACCGTTGACACGACCGCCGGGGCGATAAGGCCTATGAGCATGAGCAATGCTCCCGGATTTTCGGGTACAAACATCGCAGGTATCCAGAATATCCAGGTAAAAAGATACGCAAGAGCGAAAAACAATACCGGTCTGTATCTGTAGTTCTTTTCATTTTTAGTTTTCATGTTCCTATCCTTTCTTTTACGATTGATTGTTATAGACTGACTGTCTGTCGGTTAATATTTCAAATAAAATGGAACCGGAAAAAGTTCCATTTTAAATATCCGTTTTCATAATATATCTTCTCAGGAAAACATCCCGATCATTTTATCTTCAAGACTTCCTTCGGCTACACCGAGGATCTTTTCGGTATGGTATATGAATGCCTTTATCCTCAACATAGTTTCTTCTTCCGTCTGCTCAAAGTTATCGTCAAACGCCGTTTGTGAATAGCTTACCAGCATTTCCGCAGCGTAAAGAGGATACTTTGTGGTAAAGATTCCTTCCGAAACTCCCTCTTCGATAAGCCCTCCGATGATCGGGATAACTCCGGAAAGTATGCTCTTTTCCATCTTCTGATGCATCAGCGCATTCTGCGGTTTATGAACCTGCTTTATAACCTCGTTTCCTATATCGGATCTTGGCTTTAAGCATGCCACACATTTAATGATCCTTTCGAGAACGGGGATCTTCTTATCATCCGCAACCCGCTTTGCACTTGCAAACATCGCGTTGCCTATGCGCTCAGTCAAAGCGTCGAGTATATCTTCTTTTGACTTAAAATGATAATAGAGCGTACCTCTTGCAATGCCCACCTTATCGAGGATATCGCCTGTACTGGTCCCATCGTATCCCTTAGTCACAAATAATTCTTCGGCTGCATCCAGGATCTCGTTTTTTCTTTCTTCTGCTTCTTTTACGACTCTCACTTAAGCGGCTCCTCTTACCGACAGGCTGTCGGTCTGCTTATATAATATCACAAATTTCTAACGTGTCAATGATCTATCGAAAATAATTTTCTATTTCTTCCGATTTTGACTTTAAAACGACAGCCTTATCCTTAAATAACTCATTGCAGAGTTTTAACTCAAGGGATTGTCTGTGACAAAAATGCTCTATCAGATCGTCCTCACCGGCTTTTTTGTTTTCAACGGAATACGGACAGCTGTTAAAATATTCAAGCATCATCGGAAACCACAATTCGTTTCCGTTATCGTCCGAGCGTTCTTTTCGTATATGATCTATGTTTTTTCTTATATCTTCCGATTCAAGATATAAGATACGATAGTCCTTACCCGATAATGCTTCTTTTACCTTTGCGTAAAATGCCGTTATCTCTTCATCGCTCATGCATCTGAAAAGGATCATGTCCTCAACGATATTCTGAAACACGGAACATTCAAATATCCCGTTTGTGCCGTTATAATCCGAAAAACGTTTCAAAACGAGCTCTTCAAACTCATTAAGCGGGATCCTGCCGTTATAGATCTCGTACTGCTCCATATCCTTGTGAAATCCCGGGATATCGGTAAGGATCTGAGTATAACGCATCACTTTATGAGTGCCTTCGGTAACGGTCTTATCTTCGATCTCTTTTTGGATGGACGGATACTTTTCAAGCGCCTTCTTGTAAGAGTCTTCATCCATCCATGTACACCATGCAAGCTCCACCGGACAATAGTCTCCTTCGTGGAAGACCGTATGGTCTTTATATCTGTCGGCAAGACGCTTTACAAGCGTGCTTTTACCGCTTCCCTGTAATCCTTCCACAAAATAATTCATATTCTTACCTCCCTGATCCCGCAGATCTGCTCCGTTATTCCCCCGGAACGGGGTTAGTGGTTCAATGGATCAATGTGTCCGATATTCCCTTGACACCTCATATGCGGTATATTCATGATCGAATTCGTATCCGAGTTTTTCCGCCAGGCGGACCGAATTCATATTATGGGCATCCCAGCTCGGATACAGCCCTTCATCAAGACAGCGTAAGATCAATGCGGCACATACGGCCGTCGCAAGGCCTTTTTTGCGTTCTTCCTCTGCCGTATCAACCTCTATCTCGATCCCTTCGTTGTATCTGGTGTAGGAAGATGCCCCTGCTACGATCCGTCCGGACTTAAAGATCACCATGCCGCGGCCAAACTTAAGATATTTTTCTTTGCTTTCAAATGACGAAACAAAATCTCTTGTCACCGGATCCGATAGGCACATGTCATAAATCTTTTCATCTATCTCTTTAAGTTCGTATCCGCCGGGCAATCCTGCTGCCATGCTTCGAAGCTTATCCTTATCAAACCCGGTATCCTTTTTGATGGCATAACGGGTTATCTTCTTTGCATCAGGAAAGCACTCTTCGATACAGGCTTCCCAGGCCTTATCCTTTGGTACCATGATCACAAAACCTTCCGGTTTATCGATCACAAGTTCTTTGTCCGGTACTCCCGCATAAAAAGCAAAGCATCCGACATAAGCCATTGCTGACTTTGGACACTGAATATCCGTCACAAATATCTTTCCCATCACTTTCTGCAGGCAGGAATAGATCAGCGTTTCCTCCCATCCTTCAAAAAGACTTTCCGCTTTTGATGTATCAGTTAATTCATACAGCATTTTTGAATCCGATCCTCCTTGTACTTTCTGCTTAACCGATCGTGCACAGCTTGCCGCGAAGAACATAACCTATCTTCTCATAGCAGGCATTTGATGCCACATAATCCGCATCGGTATAAAGCATCGGCACATATCCCTCTTCTTTCACTTTCATCGTAACTTGATAAACAAGGTTTTCCGCATAATGTTTCCTGCGAAACTCAGGTCTTGTGAATACAAGGTTAATGGATGCCATATCTTTTGTGGGAGCATATTTGCAGCTGGCTACACTCCGCCCCGTATCATCCTTCCAAAGATACATATTTCCCGTATTGATAAAAGCTTCCGCATCTTCCCGGTAACCGGAAATATCCTTCTGATCGATCTTAAGCTCATTGTGAAAGTCATTAAGAAAGTCGACCACTTCTTCTAAGTCTTTCATCTCGCAGCGGTAGATCCCGCCGTCCGCTTCCGTTTCCGGTCTGACAGGTTCAAGACAGTCATATGCAAACATATTTGTTGTGATCTTCAGCTTTGAGCCGTCCTCTGCAGCGCGTTTTATGAAATACTCCGCAAGAGAATATTTGATATTAAAATGGTGTTTTCCGTCGAGCAGCTTATTTTCTTTTGCCAGTTTAAATGCCTTTTCCATTTCCTCTGCCGATGCATCATCCGCCGTCAAGATCCAGACCGGGAACGGCTGCCCTGTAAAGCAGATGATCAGCCTCTCCTGGTCAGACATCAAAAGTTTACATTCTCCGCCCATAATACGCTTAAGTACGAAGAATGTGTATTTGTCTTTTTCCAAAAGTACATAGTCTCTTACATCAACATAAGTATCCCTCCTCATTTCCCCGACTCAAAAGTGGCTTCGATCCACTCAGTCATTTCGTTTATCTCTTTATAATACATGGCGAC
>JAGCCY010000073.1 GCA_017651385.1 Lachnospiraceae bacterium | reverse complement strand
CGGTGATTCGTTCTGTTCTGCTCCTATGCTTACGATCTCCGAAGACGTTCAGAAGGAACTTCAAAGACAGGCTTATAAGATCGTCGATGAAGTCGGCGTTATAGGCGGTACAAACGTACAGTTCGGACGCGATCCAAAGTCGGGAAGGATAGTCGTTATAGAGATCAATCCCAGAACCTCGCGTTCTTCGGCACTTGTTTCAAAAGCTACCGGTTTCCCGATAGCACTTGTGTCTGCCATGCTTGCAGCAGGCCTTAATCTTGATGAGATCCCCTGCGGTAAATACGGAACACTCGATAAATATGTTCCGGACGGCGATTATGTTGTGATCAAATTTGCCCGCTGGGCATTTGAGAAGTTCAAAGGTGTTCAGGATAAGCTCGGCACACAGATGCGTGCCGTCGGAGAAGTAATGAGCATCGGAAAGAACTATAAAGAAGCATTCCAGAAGGCTATTAGAAGTCTTGAGATCGGAAGAATGGGTCTCGGTTTTGCAAAAGATTTCCATGAAAAGAGCAAGGAAGAACTCTTAAAGATGCTGGGTGCACCCACCAGTGAAAGGCAGTTTATCATGTACGAAGCACTTCGTAAGGGTGCTACGGTCGATGAACTCTGGGAGCTTACAAAGATCAAGCACTACTTTATCGAGCAGATGAAAGAACTCGTTGAAGAGGAAGAAGAGATCCTTAAATTCATGGGCGGTGTTCCTTCCGACGAAGTGCTCATAAAGGCCAAGAAAGACGGATTTGCCGATAAGTATCTTGCAAAAATACTTGATATCAAAGAAGAAGATATAAGAAACAGAAGAATTGAACTCGGTGTCGAAGAAAAGTGGGAAGGCGTTCATGTAAGCGGTACAAAAGACAGCGCTTATTACTTCTCGACTTATAGCGGAGAAGACAAGAATAAGATAAATAATGACCGCCAGAAGATAATGATCTTAGGCGGCGGTCCCAACAGGATAGGTCAGGGTATCGAATTTGACTACTGTTCGGTTCATGCAGCGCTTGCACTTAAGAAGCTCGGTTTTGAAACGATCATCGTAAACTGCAATCCCGAAACCATTTCGACCGACTACGATACTTCCGATAAGCTCTATTTTGAACCTCTTACGCTTGAGGATGTATTGAGTATCTACAAGGAAGAAAAGCCTGTCGGCGTGATCGCACAGTTCGGTGGTCAGACGCCGTTAAACCTTGCGGCAGAGCTTAAGAAAAACGGAGTCAAGATCTTGGGTACCTCGCCCGAGGTCATCGACCTTGCCGAAGACAGAGACCAGTTCCGTGCAATGATGAAGAAACTTGATATTCCCATGCCTGAGGCAGGTATGGCCGTTACGACCGAAGAGGCATTAAAAGTGGCCAATGAGATCGGCTATCCGGTAATGGTCCGTCCTTCCTACGTACTCGGCGGACGCGGAATGGAAGTTGTGCATGATGATGAGACTCTCGTGGAATACATGAGGGCAGCTATCGGCGTAACACCCGACAGGCCCATTCTTATAGACAGATTCCTGCGCCATGCGACAGAATGTGAATCGGATGCGATCTGTGACGGCGAGCATGCATTTGTGCCTGCAGTTATGGAGCATATTGAGCTTGCGGGTATCCACTCGGGTGACTCCGCATGTATCATCCCTTCGATGAACATTTCCGAAGAGAATTTAAAGACTATTGACGATTCTACAAGAAAGATCGCAGAGGAGATGCATGTACAGGGACTTATGAACATGCAGTACGCTATCGAGAACGGAAAAGTATATGTGATCGAAGCAAATCCCCGCGCATCCAGAACGGTGCCGCTCGTATCAAAGGTATGCGGTATCCAGATGGTACCTCTTGCAACGGAGATCGCGACAAGGGAAATAACCGGAAGACAGTCCCCGATCAAAGGACACAAGCAGTCTGTTATTCCTTATCACGGCGTCAAGGAAGCGGTATTCCCGTTCAACATGTTCCCCGAGGTTGACCCCGTACTCGGACCGGAAATGAGATCGACCGGTGAAGTTCTGGGTATTTCAGAAAGCTTCGGAGAGGCATTCTACAAGGCTCAGGAAGCAACACAGACCTGCCTTCCTCTTGAAGGAACAGCACTAGTAAGTGTTAATGACAATGATAAGCCCGAACTTCTCGATATCATCAAGATCCTTGCGGATTCGGGATTCAATTTTGTGGCTACGGGCCGTACCTATGAGCTTATCAAAAATGCAGGTTACGATGTAAAGAAAGTTGCAAAGATGTATGAAGGCCGTCCCGATGTATCAGACTACATCATAAACAGAGAAGTTCAGCTTGTGATCAATACACCTATCGGTAAGAAGGGTTCACAGGATGACTCTTACATAAGGAAGGCAGCTATCCGCGCAAAGGTTCCTTATATCACAACAATGGCAGCCGCAAAGGCAACCGCACTGGGTATTAAGGCTGTTAAGAACGGAGAGATATCCGAAGTCAAATCACTTCAGGAATTACATGCATCCATTAGGTAGTTAAGTCAAAAAATACAATAATCAAAGCAAATAAAGCAATGTCGTTTTTGGGCATTGCTTTATTATATTTTATAGGATAATCTTGTTCTATAAAGGAAGGGAATGAGCATGAAAGAAACAAAAATTTACAATCTTCATATGGGACCTGCCAAGTGTGCGCTCGATTTAGGCGACGGCAGCGAACGCGGCGAATATGTGAATCAGGATTATATTTTAAATAAACTCGGCCGTCCGCACAGAGCCATAAATCTTATGTATTGCTATTATCCTAACGATAAGAAATGGCCCAAGAGAGTAAGCGAAGCTTATAAAAACGACGGTACGGGCGCCTGGGGCTATCCCTATGATGACTATTTTACATACAAGGGCGGACTTAAAGGAAATTTAAAGGGTGAACCGTTTAATCAGATGAGAGAGATCAGAAGCCACGGGCAGGATGTTCTTTTGACACTTACGATGGATCCTTTTCTTTCAGATGAACATATTATCGCGATCGCGAGAGATTTAAGGACCTTCGGAAGAGTGTTGCTGAGGATCAATCATGAGGCCACGGGAGACTGGTTTGCATTCAACAAGATGGCTTCATATGAGGAGGTCGCAAGCTTTTTTGTCAGATGCTGCGATATCATCCACAGGGAAGCTGAAAACGTAAAGATCATTCTTTGTCTGGACGGATTTAAAAAGTTAAGCGAGAAGAAGATGGACAAGGAAGATATCTTTAAAGAAGCGATAAAGGCCGCAGATATCGAATCGGTCGACAGATATCTCGCTCTTCATTGGGGCTGGCCTTATGATGTGGCCAAAAAAGGCGGCAATACCTTTGCGAGATACAGCGTAAAAGACATCTATGAGATCACCAAGAAAAGCTACAAACGGTATGTTGAAATAAACGGCGGTGAAAAGCGTCCGATGGTATTGTCGGAACTTAATGCCGATGCGGATGTCACGGGTGCTTACGAACAGGCTCAGATGATGGAAGATTTTGCAAAGTACGTAAAAGAGGATCCCGAGAAGTGGCTTTCGGGCTTTACTTTTTATCAGATGAGAGATCGCGGAAGACTGGGACTTGAGATCGAAGATCCGAACAACAGCGGGGTCGGGATCGAGCAGCCCGTCATGAAGACATATAAAAAACTTCTTTTCGACAAGTATTTTTATCCAAAGTTAAAGCAGGGTAAAGAAACCAAACTTCCGATCAGGTTTCGCTGGGGCGGCTCGGAAGATGCGGAAGGAATTGCAATCCCGATCCGTTTTAAGCAGGATCCCGTTTTTTGCGAAGCATATTTTGAGGGTAGCCTTGAAAAGGCCAACCTTATGATGGAACTTAACGGACGCTGGTTTTATAAGGCTCCCGGAGTAAAGTGCATTGATTTTATGAGCGCATTTTATGAAAAGCGCTTAAAAGGTGAAAAGGATCTGACACTTAAGATCTTTGCTCCTCCGGCAAACGGTGAGAATGATCCGAAACAGGGTGATGACTGGCAGACAAATTATTATTATACGCTTAAGGCACTTCCCGAACTGAGGATAGAGTATGAGCCCGTTGTAAAGGATCAGGACAGATAACGGGGCATGTGAAAATAATAACTTAGCGTTACGGTCTTGACGATAAAAAACGGCTTCTATAAAATTATATACAGTTACTAAATCGTTTTCGTAAATGAGAACGATTCAATTAAAAGGAGGGTTATATGAATTACGGTTATTTTGATGAGAAGGCAAAGGAATATGTCATCACACGTCCCGACACCCCTTCGGCCTGGGCCAATTATTTGGGCTCTCCCGAATACGGTGCCATCATTTCCAATAATGCCGGCGGTTACAGTTTTGTAAAGTCGGGTGCAAACGGTCGTGTGATAAGATATCGCTTCAATTCCGTCGCAACGGATCAGCCCGGCCGCTACATTTATTTAAAGGATCTTGAAGATAAGGATTACTGGTCGGCTTCCTGGGCACCCATTTGCAAACCTTTAAGCGAATTTAAATCCGAATGTCATCACGGAACCGCATATACGGTGATCACATCCGAGTATAAAAAGATCAAAACGGAAACGCTTTATTATGTGCCCAAGGACGCTACATACGAAGTCTGGAGCGCAAAGGTCACCAATACCGATTCAAAGCCCAGAAAGCTTGCCGTTACCGGATACTGCGAGTTTGTAAATGAGAACAATTACGAGCAGGATCAGGTTAATCTTCAGTACACACTTTTCATTACACATACATATTTTAAAGACACATTCATCCTTCAGAAACAGAACGAAAATTATCATGATCCCAATAAAGAAAGATTTTTGGGTCTTGCAGGTGCGAAGATAGACAAATACTGCGGCGATCGTGATAAATTTGTGGGCAATTACAGAAGTTACGCCAATCCCGCGGGTATCGAGGAAGGCTTAAACAACGACTTAAACTACTGCGATAACTCATGCGGTGCACTTGAATCGGATGT
>JAGCCY010000072.1 GCA_017651385.1 Lachnospiraceae bacterium | reverse complement strand
GATAAGGCGATATTCTATTCACTCGGAAATTTCGTGTTTGATACGGATTATCAGCGCTCTCAGTATTATACCGAGTACGGTATAGTGCTTAAGATAAACTTTACAAAGGATTCTTTTTCTTTTGAGTCGATGGGTATAAAGACAGACAGAGAAGTAGAAAAAGTTGTTAAGGACAGGCTTCCCGATATCTTTACCGATATTTCGGAGGGCGAATACAACCTTTTGCTCCCGTTATCGGCCAAGGCGTTTTTGGAGGCCACAAAGAGGCAGCAGACTTACCTCTATCCCGATAAATACAAAAATGCGACAGAGAAAGACTGGCACGAAAACTTTTATGAACCTCTCCGCTCGGGCCGTGTTCCCGGTGAACCACTCGATCTTCAGATCATCTGCCCGATAGCCGAAAAAGAGAAAGAAAAAGCATGGGAGAAGAGTAAGCTTGAAGGCGTAAAAGAGTATATTTTAAAGATGTTGGACCCTATTTCGTAAATTTGTGAAAACCTCTTTGAAAGTGTTAAGTAAGTATTGAGTAGAGTTAAAACTATTGACGTTAAAGACTTTAAAATGGCAATATATGGGATGTATAACACACAGTTCATTTTGGAGTGAAATATGAAAAATTCAACCACAGGGGCCCGGGTAATTGACGAGAATACACCTCTTCTCGTGATTGCGGGGCCTATGTTTTTGGAATTACTGCTTAATATACTTATCAACAACATAGATACGCTTATGTTGAGCCACTACTCGGAAAACTCCGTAGGTGCGGTCGGTAATGCGAATCAGGTAATGTTTCTTTTCATTATCATGTTCAACATTATCGCAACGGCCACTTCGGTAGTTGTTGCCCAGTATCTCGGAGCCGGAAGATATGAGGAAATGAATAAGATATATACTCTTTCCTTTATCTTTAACCTTGTATTCGGTCTTCTTTTGTGTTCGGGCCTTGTGTTCGGAAAAGGCCTTATAATGGATGCTTTAAACATCTCGGCCGAGATGCGCCCGGATGCTATGACTTACATAAATATAGTGGGCGGCGGACTGTTTCTGCAGGCCTGCTATAACGTAATGCTCCAGATACTCCGCTGTAACGGATACCCGAAGGTCGGTATGTATATTTCCGTTGCGATAAACTTTATAAACATAGCGGGCAACTACCTTTTCCTTTACGGACCACTTAAGTTTTTAAATCTGGGAGTTGCGGGTGTTGCGATCGCTACGGTGACCGCAAGAGCGGTCGCACTTATCGCTTCGCTCGTATTCTTTTACAGTAAAAAGGTTGGTCGCATATCATTACGCTTTATCAATCCTTTTCCGGGAAAACTTTTGTTTCAGATGATAAAGATCGGTATTCCTTCCGCGGGTGAGAGCTTTTTCTACAGCCTTTACCAGATGCTTCTTTTGTCGTTTGTAAACCGTATGGGCAACGATTCGGTAAATGCGCGTGTGTATTGCAATTCGCTTATTTCTTTTGCCATGGTGTTTTCAAATTCGAGCGCCATGGCGACCCAGATAATAACGGGGCACCTTGTCGGTGCGGGTAAAGAAGATGCGGCTTACAAGAGAGTTTTCAAGACTCTTAAGCTTACGCTTCCGATAACCGTGGGACTTGCAACGATCAACTGGATTTTATCTCCGTTAACGCTTAAACTGTTTACAAGTAATGAAGAGATCATACGTCTCGGTTTTTACATCATGCTCGTGGATATCTTTATTGAGTTCGGAAGATGTCTTAATATGACATTTGTAAGCAGCCTTAAAGCGGCGGGCGATTATGTATATCCCCTTATCGTCGGTATGATATGCATGTGGGGGCTTGGTGCCACGGTAGGTTACGGACTCGGTATCGCGGCAGGGATCGGCGTTGCCGGTATATTTATGGGTACCGCCACCGATGAGTGCATAAGAGGCTTTATCGTCATGAGCCACTGGCGGCGCAAAAAGTGGGTCGGCAAGGCCGTTGTAAAAAAGAAAATCGATTAGTTTAGGAAGATAGATTTAAATGACTGAAGGTTCCATTTCCAAGAAAATGATCATGTTTGCCCTTCCGGTATTTTTGGGGCAGCTTCTGCAGCAGCTGTACAATGTTGTGGATTCGGTGGTAGTAGGCAATTTTCTGGGAAAAGAAGCCCTCGCGGCTGTCAGCTCAACGGGCAGCCTTATTTTTTTGCTGGTAGGCTTTATAAACGGTCTGTTTACAGGCGCCGGCGTAATAGTCGGAAACCGTTTCGGTGCCAAGGACTATAAAGCCGTACACACGGCTGTTCATACAGCGATCGCTTTCGGCGTCGTCATGGGCCTTATCCTTATGGCGGTCGGAGTATTCGCTTCTCCCGCTATCTTAAGGATGATGGGTACACCCGATGATGTAATAGACAATTCCATTCTTTATTTAAGGATCATCTTTTTGGGCGGTCTAGGAAATGTCTTATACAATACATGCTGCGGTATCTTCCAGGCTATGGGAGACAGCAGGCATCCTCTCTATTATCTGGTTACAAGCTCGATAATCAATATGATCTTAGACCTTCTGTTTGTAATAGTGTTTAAAATGGGTATAGGCGGTGCCGCTCTGGCTACGATAATAGCCCAGTACATAAGCGCAACGCTCGCATTTACGAAGCTTACAAGGACCGACGGTCCGCACAGGCTTACGGTAAAAGACATAAAGATCGATCCGGACACTTTAAAACAGGAACTTAAGATAGGCTTTCCCACGGGTATACAGAATTCTGTGATCGCAATCGCCAATGTGATCGTACAGTCCAACATCAACGCTTTCGGTTCGGTGGCAATGGCGGGCTCGGGAAGTTATTTTAAACTTGAGGGTTTTGCATTCCTTCCCATAAACAGTTTCTGTGTGGCTCTTACCACATTTACAAGCCAGAATCTCGGTGCGGGCAATTTCGAAAGAGCAAAAAAGGGAGCACGCTTCGGCATTACGGCGGGCGTATGCTGTGCAGAGCTTATCGCCGTTTGCCTTTTCATATTTGCACGTCCTTTTCTTTCGATCTTCGGACAGGACAACGACGTTTTATCGTATGGCACGCTTCAGATCCGTACCGAGGCGTTGTTTTACTGTTTGCTTGCATACTCGCATTGCATGGCGTCGGTCTTAAGAGGCGCAAAACGCTCGATAGTGCCCATGTTTGTAATGCTCGGCTGCTGGTGCCTTTTCAGGATCACATATATTACGGCAGCGATAAAAATCTTCCCGGTGATAAGGACGATCTACTGGGCTTATCCCATCACATGGTCTTTAAGCAGCATAATTTTTACTATCTATTATTTTAAGGTAAAGATGTTTGATCCTAATGCTTACGAAAATCTTAAGAAAACCGTATGATTTTCACCCCCTATTGAGAATCGGAGCATTTTCTGATAATGTTTTGTTATGTTTTTTAAAGACATTTTTCAGGGAGATTTATTGATGAAAAAAAGAATATTAGCTGTTTTGACAGCTGTTTTGACAATATTTTGCATGACAGCCTGCAGTACGGGCGTAAGCCTTCCTTCAATAAGCAAGGAAGACGTTCCCGACAAGCCTGAGGTATCCGTTTCGGTATCGTCTGTTTCGGAATCTGTCGAGCCCGAGCCCGAACCTGAGCCTGCTGACGACAATTCTTTTGCTTTGATAGCAAAATTATATCGCAAGGTCACTTATATAGGTAATGACGGAAAAGCTGCCGTGACATATGATTTTTCCGATAAAGACGGTGAGATCGCCGAGGTCATCGGTGATAACGTGATCTTTGTCGGAGGCGGATATGACGGTGATGTTTATAAATATCATGCGACCGCTTATAACGTAGTCACCAAGGACAGTAAAGATATCTGGGAGTCTCCGGATTATATAAAAACGGACTGTTACGACGGCGTTCTTTATCTTTGCTCGTACAGTTACAACAATGATCACTACACTGAAGCGGCATTTGATGCACAGTCGTTTAAAGAGATCGATAACTCAAAGAATCAGAGATTATATGATGCCTTAGACGGTTATACTCTTATGAATTCGGAGCCGGAATCCGGCAATTATTATAACTATACCTGCGTACAGAGAATAATTGACAAGGCGGGGTTTGCTCTGGTGGCCGACGACACGGTTGAACTTACAACCGTGTACAAATTTGACGGAAAGAAATTTGAAGCGGTTTCGTTACCCGTACACGCACAAGGCATCGCAGCGTACGATAAGAATTTTATGTACTATACGGATTACGATACATCGGATCTTATTTCCTTTGATTACAAGGATAAGTACTATGTCATGGATGAAAAGATCAACTCCGTAATGGCATTTAAAGACGGTGTTTTATATTGGTCGGAAATGGATCCGGCATGGTACGGTGCCGAGCTCGTAGCTTTATATTCTTTTGACGAAAATACAGGGAAGACCGATCTTATCGCAACCCCTCAAAAGCATGCCGGCATGACAAAAGCAGTCATTCCGGGAGTGACAGGATTTACGGTGGAAGGTGACTGTGTTTATTACATTGCCGACGATTCGGTAAAGACCGAGTGGTACAGGATCGTGCCGGATGATACTTTTGCGTATATAATCGAGCCTATAGGAGAAGTATTGCAAAACTATGACTTCTTTAAATACGGTAAGGTCAAATATGTTAACGACGTTTTCTATTGCCCTTATTGCAAGGAAGCTGTCGGCAAGGGTTACATAGAGTATTTCGAATTAAACGACAATGTTTCACCCAATGCTGCAAAGATAAACGAAACACTTGCCGGTTCTGCAAAGAATACTCTTGAATCATTTATTGAGCATGAAAGAAATGCGATAGGCGATGAGAGCCTGTGCAAGGATTATCACGGCGAATATTATTCGGTAACCTATCAGGATTACAATGTTTACGATGTATATACCGTAGGAGAGAACTATATTTCCATTGATATGGACGGATACTGGTACGGCGGCGGCGCTCACGGCATTCCGCTCTATTCCTACAACCTCTTCGATCTTACAACAGGCGAACCGGTCGGTATAAGAGATCTTTTCAAAGGCACCGAAGAGGAGCTTAAGAAAGCGGTTGCAGAAAATGTCAGGAAACTGGCTGAAGAGCAGATTGAAGAATATGGATATTCCGTATTCTTTGCCGCAGATGCGGTAGGTGTATATAAGGATGCTTACGAATATATTACATTTGATAATTTCGAAGCAAAGTACGGTACCGAAAGCCTCACCTGCGTGATCCCGCCGTACGCTCTTGCTCCTTACGCAGCGGGCATCATCGAGATCGAGATTCCGTATTCCGAACTTGGCATTAAACTTGATTGATACCAAAACCTTCAGCCGGACTTAAGGATTTGAATTGAATTAAAAAGGCATCGGATGTTATCCGATGCTTTTTTTGCGTGTTACCCGCATAACCCTCTTTCATTTTTAGAAGAAAACGCGTAATATGGGTAATGTAAGTGTTTACATTTTTTTGAACAACCCGGAGATAAACAATGGCTTCATACAACAAAAACGGACAGGTCAACATCTATGATATAGCCCAAATGGCGAATGTATCGATCGCAACGGTATCGAGAGTCGTAAACGGATCCGATAAGGTCAGCGAGAATACCAGAAAAAGGGTGCTTGAGATAATTGTAAAGGACGGTTTTACGCCGAATGTATTTGCAAGGGGACTGGGACTTAATACCATGCATACCGTAGGGATAACAGTGCCCACGATATCCGATATGTATATGGCAAGAGCCGTATACTATCTTGAAAAGTTTCTTTCTGAAAACGGATACAACTGTATCCTGGGCTGCAGCGGTTTTGAACAGGACGGAAAAAAAGCTCAGGTCGATCTTCTTTTGTCGAAGCGTATAGATGCGCTTATTCTTGTGGGGTCTACGTATGCCGGTTCCGGTGAAAATATCCATGATACGGACTATATAAGGGAAGCCGCAAAAAATGTGCCCGTATTTGTGATAAACGGTGATGTCACGGGAGAAAACGTGTATGCCTGTGTGTGTGACGATAAGACCGCAATGTATGAAGTTACAAGTGCTGTGATAAAAAGCGGCAGAAAGAAGATAATGTTTCTTTCCGACTCTCATTCCTACAGTGCCAATAAAAAGCTTGAGGGGTATGAAACAGCGCTTAAAGAGGCTAAGATCCCCGTAAGAGGCGAGCTTAAGATGTATGTCCAAAATGAGATCCATTATGTGAGGGACATGCTTCTTCAATATAAAAATCTTTCCTTTGATGCCGTGGTGGCAACCGATGACGCTATAGCGGTCGGCGCTTTGAAATATGCGGCGGCAAAGGGTCTTTCTGTACCGGGTGACATTTCGGTTGCGGGGTACAACAATTCAAGCATGGCAATTGCCAGCGAGCCTGAACTTACAAGTGTAGACAATCATGTCGAGCAGGTGTGCTTCGATACGGTCGAGCGCCTGCTTAAAGTCATCCACGATGAGGCAAAAGAAGTTAAACCCAGAGTCATGGTACCCTGTCATATCGTAAAGCGAAACACAACCGATTTTTAGAATGTAAACGTTTACAAAACCGTATTGACAATATCGTGGAAACGCTTTATAACAATGATGTAAGCGGTTACACAAATATTCGACGATCATATATATGCCGAAATTTGTCAACAGGCTTTTATATATGAACCCGGATCACAAAGGAGTACACTATGAAAACATTTATGGACAAGGATTTTATGCTTTACAACGAGACGGCAAAGCATCTTTTTCACGACTATGCGGAGGCACTTCCGATAATCGATTATCACTGTCATCTGTCGCCACAGGAGATATATGAGGACAGACGTTACAACAATATAGCCGAGGTGTGGCTCGGAGGAAAGAATCCCGAAGGCGGTTATTTCGGAGATCACTACAAATGGCGCCTTATGAGATCGAACGGCGTGCCCGAGGAAAAGGTCACGGGCGATGCCGATGCATACGATAAGTTTGTTGAGTTTGCCAAGACCCTTGAAATGTCTATAGGAAATCCCATGTATCACTGGTCGAACCTTGAACTAAAAAAGTACTTTGGCATAGATGAGGCGCTTACCGAAGACAATGCAAAAGAGATCTGGGATAAGACAAGCGATATGCTTAAAAACGACAAGGACCTTACCACAAGGGGGATCATAAGAAAGTCAAACGTTAAGTTTATCGGCACGACGGACGATCCGACAGACGATCTTAAGTGGCACGAGCTTCTGGCAAAGGAAGATCTCGGATTTAAGGTATGTCCTTCGTTCAGGCCCGACAAGGCGATCAATATCACTAAGCCCGGATTTAAGGAATATATCATAAAGCTTGCAAACAGTGTCGGAAAAGATACTCTTTCATCGGCATCGGAAGTCTGCGATGCTCTCTCAAAAAGATTCGATCACTTTAAGGCACACGGCTGTAAGGCGACCGATCACGGTCTTGATTATGTAATGTTCAGACCATGTTCGCCGGAAGAAGCCGATAATGTATTTAAAAAGGCCATGGAAGGAAAAGAGATCACAAAAGAAGAAGCCGAAAAATATCAGACCGCGCTTCTTTTGCATCTTGCGCGCAAATATCATAAGGAAAACGTTGTTATGGAGATCCATTTCTCCTGTTCAAGAAATGTAAACGAACGCATGTTAAAGCTTGAAGGCCCCGACACAGGCTATGATATGATCGCAAAGAGCAATTGCTACGATGAGCTTGCAGCGTTCTTTTCGGAGCTTGATAAGACGGGAGAACTTCCCAAAACAATAGTCTTTTCTCTGGATCATAACGACTTTAACCAGATCGCGACCTGCCTTGGCGCATTTCAGTCATCGGAGGTTCCGGGAAAGATGCAGCTTGGCGCCGCATGGTGGTTCCTTGATTCAAGAGACGGCATGGAAGAACAGATGAAGTCTCTCGGAAACTTGGGAATCCTCGGTAATTTTGTGGGCATGCTCACCGATTCGAGATCTTTCCTTTCCTACACAAGACATGATTATTTCAGACGTATAGCATGTAACCTCATCGGAAAGTGGGTCGAGGACGGCGAATATCCAGACAATGAAAAAGCACTTAAGAAAATAATCGAAGGCATCTCGTACTGCAATGCGGCGAGATATTTCGGTATAGAATAGATCATCGGAGGCAGTCATGGCAGAAAAACTTAATTATGATGTACTTAAGAAATCGGGATATGAGGGGTATGTGTTAAAGGACGCGCCCGTAAAGGTTTTGCAGTTCGGTGAAGGAAACTTCTTAAGGGCGTTCGTGGATTACTTTTTCGATATGTCCAACGAAAAAGCCGGATTTAACGGAAAAGTAAAAATCGTGCAGCCCATTCCGAACGGTCTTACAGATCTTATAAACGAACAGGAAGGACTTTATACCCTTTACTTAAGAGGCTCCGAAAACGGGGAGAAGGTCAACAAAAAACGTGTGATCTCCGTAGTGGACTCCTGCGTAAATCCTTATAAAGACTGGGATGAAGTTATAAAGACCGCGGAAAGCGAGGATCTTTTGTTTGTGGCCAGCAACACGACCGAGGCGGGTATAGTGTACGATCCCGATTCAAAATTCGATCAGGTGCCGCCGGTTTCTTTTCCAGCCAAACTCTGCGTTCTTTTGTACAAGAGATTTAAAGCGGGCAGGAAGGGACTTGTGATACTTTCCTGCGAGCTTATCGACAATAACGGCAAGGAACTTTTAAACGTCATAAACCGCCACATCGATGAATGGGGTCTGGGAGACGACTTTAAAAAGTGGGTCAACGGGGAAAATGTATTCTGCTCGACGCTCGTGGACAGGATCGTGCCCGGAAGGATCCGTGACGAAAAAGAGGTAGCTGAGTTAAACAAAGAAAACGGCTACGAAGACGGACTTTTAGATGTCGGCGAAGTATTCGGCGTCTGGTATATCGAGGGTCCCGAATGGCTTTCCGATAAACTTCCTTTTAAGAAAGCGGGCCTTAATGTGCATGTGGTTCCCGAAGTTGCTCCGTACAAAAAACGCAAGGTTAGGATATTAAACGGAGCTCACACGGGTTTTGTGCTCGGCGCATATCTTGCGGGTTTTGACATAGTGCGCGACTGTATGCATGACGATACGATCAGGGATTATATGAACAAGATGCTCTACGAAGAGGTCATCCCGATCCTTCCTCTTGATAAGGCCGACTGCGAAAACTTTGCCGCAGCCGTCACCGACAGGTTCAATAACCCGTTCGTAGATCACCTTTTAATGAGCATTTCCCTTAATTCGACATCCAAGTGGAAAGCAAGAAACATGCCTTCGTTTTTGGAATACATTGATAAGTTTGGTAAACTCCCCAAGGTTCTTACGATGAGTCTTGCGGCATACATTGCCTTTTATTCGTCAAAGATCGTAAGACGCGAAGAGGACGGCCTTATCTGCGTGCGTCCCAAAGGAAACGAATATAAGAT
>JAGCCY010000071.1 GCA_017651385.1 Lachnospiraceae bacterium | reverse complement strand
TTTACATCATATACATAGTGAGAGATATATCTCGGGCAAAGATCGGGAGCTTCAACCGTTACATTAAAGCCGTCCTTCTTTACATCTGTTTCCGTATAATCAAGTGCGGGCTCTTTAACAGGCTTTTCAAGTACTGCGGCAACTTCTCTCGCAATACCGAAAATGCTCTGGCAATCCGGCCTGTTTGCGGTGATCGATATATCAAATATCCAGTCATCGATCCCGACTATGGGCTTTACGTCCTCGCCGGGAACGGAATCGTCTGGAAGAAGGAGCAGACCGTTATATCCGGCTCCTTTATACATCTCTTCGGTAACACCTATCTCAACACCTGAGCAGAGCATGCCGAAAGAATCATAACCGCGAAGTTTGCCCGCATTGATGGTCATAACGCCTTCAACGGTCTTATGATCTTTTGCGGTCGCATAAACGGTCGCACCCACAAGTGCAAGAGGGAACTTCTTTCCGGCCTCTACATTGTCTGCTCCGCAGCAGATCTGGAATGTGCCGTGCTTTCCGGCATCGACCGTACAAAGATGAAGATGTGTTCCTTCTATGGGCTCACAGGTCTTTACAAGGCCTACAACGACATTTGAAATGTCGTGACCGACCTCATATTTTTCTTCTACTTCAAAACCGCAGGAAAAAAGCTTCTCCTCAAGTTCATCGGGTGTAACATTATCTATATCCACATAATCTTTTAACCAGCTTAAGGGCACTAACATAATAAAGCCTCCTTCCTTTAGTCATCTATCTGATCGAGTACGCGAAGATCGGACTCGAAGAGTAATTTTATATTGTTGATACCGTATTTGAGCATTGCTATTCTCTCAATACCGATACCGAATGCGATACCGCTGTAAACGTCACTGTCGATCCCGCAGTCTTCAAGGACCTTCTTATTTACGACGCCGGCACCAAGGACCTCGATCCAGCCGGTTCCCTTACAGAGTTTGCAGCCTTTTCCTTTACACTGGAAACAGCTTACATCAACCTCAACAGAAGGCTCCGTGAAGGGGAAATACGAAGGACGGAGTCTTGTGCTCGTACCTTCGCCGAAGATCTTCTGCACAAAAAGATCGAGCATACCCTTTAAGTCGCAAAGTGTTATACCCTTGTCAACAACAAGGCCTTCCATCTGAGAAAACATCGGTGAATGCGTTGCATCATCGTCGGAACGGAACACCTTACCGGGAGATATGATCTTGATCGGAGGCTTATTCTCTTCCATGACATGGACCTGACCGGAACTTGTCTGGGTACGGAGCAAAAATTCAGGGCTTAAATAGAATGTATCCTGCATATCTCTTGCGGGATGGTCCTTAGGTATATTAAGAGCCGTAAAGTTATAATAATCGGTCTCTATCTCTCTTCCTTCATAGATATTAAAGCCCATGGAACCGAAAATATCGACGAGCTGATTCCTTACCTGGGTATTGGGATGAAGATTGCCCTTCTTTTGCATCTTTGCGGGCATGGTAACATCGATCTTCTCGCTTTCGTAACGCTTTTTAAGCTCGGCTTCCTTAAGTTTCTTCTCAAAACCTTCAAACTCTTCGGCAGCCCAGTTCTTTATCTCATTTACCTTCTTACCGTATTCGGCTTTGAGCTCGTTGGGGATCTTGCCCATTTCTCTCATAAGCGAACCGATCTTTCCGGTCTTTGAGTCCATAATGCTCTTCTTGTACTCAAAAGCTCCCTGAGAACTTTCTATCTTTTTTAATTCTTCGGTGATCTCCTGCCTTATATTTGACAGTTTCTCGGTTAACTCGTTAAGGTCAGCCATAATATACCTCCTGATGATAAATAAAAAATCCCGTGGCTTCATAAACCACGGGACGTAACTTTCTTTATGTCCAACGCATATAATACTTACGCATCTTCACAGCCATTGAGATTATACCTTCTCACATGTTAGTTGTCAAACCTTATTCTTCAAGACTTTCGCCCTGATACTTGACCGGCTTTCGTCTCATGTTTTTGTCTATGACCGTGAATACGGGTCTGAAATACTTATTTAAGTTGGCGCCAACAAAAACAAGATACATACAGAAATAAAGCCATACGCACATGACCATTATCGTTGCGAAACTGCCGTAAAGACTGAACGCACTGAAATTCTCGACATAAAGCGAGAAAAGATACGAAAACAGCGTCCATGTCACCGCGGTAAAAAACGCTCCGAAAAACTGAACCCGCATCCTTATCTTTGCATAGGGAAGGATTGCATACAAAACGGTAAACACCACGGTCATAAGTACGATCGTGATAACCGATCTGAAAAGAACCAGAATATTGAAAACATATGATAACCGTGGAAAATATCCGACTAGAATGTTCTTTCCGATCTTACCGTATACCATGAGAGTAAGATAAACTATCATGGCCGCAAGAAAGATAAGCGTATATAACGAAGAAAGAAGCCTTGTGAGCAAAGGGTTTCTTTTATCTTCCACATGCTCTATTGCGTTAAGCCCCGTTATGAGCGCATTGACACCCTTGCCGGCCGACCAGACGGTCGCGATTATGGATACGGAGATCACTCCGATCGATTTATCGTACACTTCGGAAACAAGCGAAACCAAGAGACCGCCTACCGATGTCGGGATCTCTTTACTGATGATATCGATAAGATCCGATTCTTTGAGCGGTGTATACGGAATGATCGAACATATCAAGATCATCATGGGAATTATTGAGAGAAAAATAAAAAAAGCGCAGCTTGCGGCATGCGAACTTAAATTATCTACCTTTGCCCTGTATGCGAAATCTTTAAGGATAAGTTTTAACTTGGAATTATTCGAACTCTTACGGTTCTCTCTCATCTTAACAATCCCCGGACAGACAAAATACTTATACACCAAAAAAGGGCGGCGTACGCACCCTTTTTTAATGGGCCCAAAATGAGGTCCTGTCTTTTGACTCCTAGCTCATTCGCCAGGTGCGTGACCGCACACCGGCTTCTGCCGTCCACTCGAAGGAGGCTTGACATCCACCGATAGATATAGGAATCCCGTTTAAAGTAACTGTAGGTTCAAAAATAACAGGTTCCAACATTTCAGGTTAACTGTATTATACCAAATGCCCTATTAAAAAACAATTATCAATATTCAACTTCCATAAGACAAAGCCCCTGTGCCGGTGCGGTAACGCCCGCAAGCCTTCTGTCCTTTGCATTTATAAGCTCCGTCATGCTCTCGGGCGTCCTTTCGTGATACCCTACCTCAAGTAACGTTCCCGTAAGGATACGTACCATATGCTGTAAAAATCCCGTACCGTGAAAAGTAAGATAAAGATACTCGCCCTTAACAGAGATATCTATCTTATCAACAAGCCTCACGGTTGATTTTTTCATCCTAGGATTTGCGCAAAAAGAAGCAAAATCATGCTCTCCCATGAGTAGTTTTGCCGCCTTTTCCATCGCGTTTACATCAGGGCACTTATCAAGAACATATACATATTTTCTGTCAAAAACGGGTTTCGACTTACCTATGTAACAGGTATACCTGTAAGTCTTTCCTACGGCCTTGTACCTTGAATGAAAGCGTTCGGATGCAAATCTCACTTCATTGACCGCTATATCTTCGGGAAGATATCGGTTTACATAATCCATTATCCCGGTCTCGGAAAGATCGGTCTCAAGGAAGGCATTGGCGACCATTTTCTTTGCATGCACACCGGCGTCCGTTCTGCCCGCTCCGATCACCTCAACATCCCTTCCTTCAAGCTTTGAAAGAACGCTTTCTATCTTGCCCTGAACAGTCCATTCGGTATCGGGCTGGTGTTCCCAGCCCTGATACCTGGTCCCGTCGTATGAAATTATGAATTTAACGTTTCTTTTCGCCATATTATAAGGGTTTGGTCTGTTCTTTAAGCCATTTTCTTTCGGATTCGGTTAAAAATCTGAATGTCTTTTGATAGACCTTTTTGTGATAATCGTTGATGCGCTTTATATCTTTTTCGGAAAGGTATTTTTTATCAAGCGCTTCCCTGTCGATCGGTATCCATGTAAGCTGTTCGAACTTCATGAACTGACCGTCCGGCGTTTTTTCGGCCTTAACGGAAAGAAGCATATTCTCGGTCCTTATTCCGTGGCTTCCCTCAATGTAGACACCGGGCTCGTCCGACATGAGCATTCCGTCTTCCAGAACCGCCTCGTTTACGTCGGGATTATACTTCCATCTTATACCGTGAGGTCCCTCATGAACATTTAATATATAACCGATGCCGTGTCCGGTACCGCATTTATAGTCGATCCCGAGCTCCCAGAGAGGAAGTCTTGCCAGTATATCGACGTTTCTCCCCGTACAGCCGTATAAGAATCTTGCATCGGCAAGCGCAAGCATACCTGCCGCAACCTTTGAAAAGTGAAGCTTCATCTCATCGGTGACAGGACCCAGTACAAAGGTTCTCGTAACATCCGTTGTACCGTTTTCGTACTGTCCGCCCGAATCGACGAGAAGAAAGTTTTCGGGTTTTAAATAAGCGAAGCTTTTTTCCGTGGCGCTGTAATGCATCATTGCCGCATTGGGGCCGTATCCGGCGATAGTAGGGAAAGAAAGCTCTATAAAGCCTTTGACCTTGCTCCTTAAGCCGTCGATCTTTGCCGCTGCGTCAAGTTCAGAAAGTTTTTCCTTGCCGATCGAAGCTTTAAGCCAATACATAAATTTGATCATGCATACGGAATCGGTCACGCAAATCTCTCTTATATGCTTAAGTTCAGTCTTATTCTTAACGGCTTTCATGTAGGTTGTGGGATTTGCCATGTTCAATATCTCGCTTCCCTTACCTGCACACATAAAAGCGGCAAAGCTTACGCTGTTTTCTTCAAGCATCAGCTTTTTCCCGCATGAAAACTCACTTAAGAATTTAAAGAAAGCATCGTAATCTATAACGGTGACGCCGACAGAATCAAGGTAAGTCTTTATCTTCTTTGTGACTACGCATTTCCTTAAGAAAAGATATGCCTCTTTTTCCGTGACTATCATATACGAAAGAAAGACCGGATTACACTCTATATCGTTTCCGCGCATGTTTGTAAGCCATGCGATATCATCTAACTTTGAAAGAAGGAGTGCGCCCGCATCGGAATCCTTAAGCACTTTCCTGACCCTTTTAAGCTTGGATGTACAGGATTCTCCGGTCGTCTCATCTTTTAAGATATATAAAGGCGCATCGGGAAGCGAAGGTCTGTCCTTCCAAAGCTTTGCGGCCGTATCGTCTTCATAGTTAAGCTTTGCTTTGTTGGCTTCAAGGATCTTCTTTATCTTCTTGCCCAGACTTGTGGATACGCATCGTCCGTCAAAAGCAAGCGTCATTCCCTTTTTAACGTTGGCCTTGATAAACTCGGTAACTGTGGGGACGCCTTCCTCGCCCATGCGCATAAGGTTTATCGTGGTACCTTTAAGCTCGCCTTCGGCCTGAATAAAATAGCGGCCGTCGGTCCACATATATGCGCTGTCCTTGTCAAGCAAAAGATACGCATTGTCCCCGGTAAAGCCGCTAAAATGCTCTCGTACCTTGAAATAATCCGATACATATTCCGAAGAATGATAGTCGTCGGATGTCATAAAGTACCAGTCGATCTTTAAATCGGCCATCGACTTTCTGAGCGCGCCGATCCTTTTTAAAACTTCGTTCATTTCTTTTACCCTTCCAATATTGATATTGCGGAACTTGTACCGAGCCTGTCGGCGCCGAGCTCCATGAATCTTTCCATATCGTCCCTTGTGCGGATCCCGCCGGCGGCTTTGATCTTAACATCGGGGCCTATGTTTTCTTTAAACAGTTTAACATCTTCAAAAGTTGCTCCGCCCGTTCCGAAACCGGTAGAAGTCTTGATATAGTCCGCTCCGGCCTCCGTGACAACTTTGCAGAGTCTGATCTTTTCTTCATCTGTTAAGTAACACGTTTCGATTATGACCTTTAAGATATGGTCGCCGCACGCGTTCTTTATCTCTTTGATCTCATTTAAGATCTTGTCAAAATCACCGTTCTTTGCGTCATTGATGTTAATGACCATATCAACTTCCGAGGCTCCGTCTTCTATGGCGCATACGGCTTCCGTTACTTTAGCCTTCGTAACACTGTATCCGAGCGGGAAACCTATAACGGTACAGATATTTATACGATCACCGTAAGTATCGTGTATACGCTTAATGTAACATGGCGGAACACAAACAGAAGCCGTCTTGTATTTTACGGCTTCATCGCATAGTTTCTTTATGTCTTCCCATGTTGCAAACGCTTTAAGCTGAGTATGATCCACATGTGCATAAAGTTCGCTGTTTGTCATTTTTTCTCCATTCCGAACAGAAACCTGTTCTGGGCTTTTACTGTCATAACTCCGAAAATGATGATCACTATAAAGAAAACGACATCACAGACGATCGAAACGATCGAAAGAGATGTGATGTAATTGCTTGCCACGGATACTGCGGTTATTATGATTATCGACGCCTCAAGACCGAACAGTCTCGGGACCATATAATCTATATAGCCCTCTTTATCCTTGGCGTTATCGAGATTTATCCTGTTATTTACCAAAAAGACCGGGATCTCACGTGTCCTTTTCATCTTAACCGTAAGAAAGAACAGATAAATCGCATATATGACAAAAATAATCTCAAGAACGTTCATTCTTTAATGCCCTTTCTATCCTAAGTACCATATCATCGGGATCGAAAGGCTTTCTGATAAAATCTTTGGCACCGAGTTCAATTCCCTTTACCTCGTTTTCTTCCTGGTTGTCGCCCGAAAGGAAGATAACGGGGATACTGTTGAATTTTTCGTCGCTTGAAAGTTTTGAGAAAACGGTAAATCCGTCCATCTGCGGCATCTTTATATCCAAAAGGATAAGGTCGGGACGAGCCTTTTCAAGTATCTTAAAGACCTGTTCTCCGCTCTTTGCCATGGACAGGATATAGTTTTCTTTTAAAACCTCACCGATGTACCTTAAGATCG
>JAGCCY010000070.1 GCA_017651385.1 Lachnospiraceae bacterium | reverse complement strand
TCACTTACAATACTGATAATCTTTTTGGTAATATTAAGCCACGGTACTCTGTCCGCATCAAGGATATTGTTTGCCATAGCAGCACTTATTCTGGGCGTCTGCGCTATATATTATCTCAACGTCATTTCGGGAAAGGACATCACCTTAAGAACGGTTCTCGATAAAAAGATTAAAGATCTGACCGTTGCGGATATCATAGGTTTTATCGCAATAACGATTGCCGCTGTTCTTATAAGAGTTTTCTTTTATCCTTATTTATCACCGGATGTTGCCATTTTCCAGGAGAACTGGTATGCAACGGCAAAGTCTGCCGGCTGGTCCTCACTCGGAATGGGCATAAGCGATTATCCCCCTCTTTATACCACCGTTTTCTGTATTCTTTGCCAGTTACCTCTTTCAATGATGTTCGTCACCAAATTTGTGCCTGTAGTTTTTGACTTTGTACTGGCAATTGCGGGGCTCCTTGTTTTTAATGAATTAAAACCCGATGCACCGGTTTTGAGAAAGCTAACGGTATATGCCGTTCTTTTGCTTAATCCGATCATGGTTTTAAACGCATCCGCATGGGGACAATGCGACGGTATTTATTCAAGCTTTATACTTATTTTTCTTGTTATGATCATAAAAATGTACAAAAACGATAAAGGAAACGGTGATCTTGCTTTTGTATTTCTGGGTCTGGCCTTAGCCTGCAAACTTCAGACGGTGTTTATATTACCCGTAATCATTTTTATTCTTATAATTCAGAAGAAAAAAGTTCTTAAGACAGTCTATTTTGTCTGGTTGCCGGTTATCTATTTCGCATCATGCATACCCATGTTTCTTGCACACCGCACCATAAAAGATCTGTTCGGCATTTACTTTTTCCAAACAGGGCAATATGAATCGTTTCTCTCCCTTAATTATCCAAACTTCTATTCATTTTTCGGAAATGTCGATTCAGGCATGTCTGACGGTCTTTCCATGTTCGGAATACTGACAGCTGTTTCGTTTATTTTTCTTATCTATCTTTACTTTTATAAAAAGAATATATCCGTTACCGCAGATTTTATCGTGAGAATAACATCCCTTACCATACTCATCCTGGTTTTCTTTATCCCTTCCATGCACGAAAGATATGCGATAGTGGGCGAGATACTCCTTATGATACTTGCCTGTGTCGATCTTTCTTATATCCTTCCTGCTGTTGTTACTGTTATTCTCACCACATTTGATTATGCAAACTTTCTGTTGTATTATTATGAGATCACTGTTCCGGCAGGATGGATCGAAGCTGCTTTACGGCTGGCCGTTATTAGTCTGTTAACGTTCAAGACAGTTAAAGACAGCAATATAAATTTGGAGAATACCAATGATCAAAAACAATTATCTTGACACCAGAATGATAGAATTCAAAGACCTTGGTGATGAAAGAGGCAGTCTCGTAGTCTGCGAAGGTGATTCCGATATACCTTTTGAGCCCAAAAGAGTGTTTTATATTTTCGGGTCCGATTCAACCGTTGTACGTGGCCAGCATGCCAACAAAGAATCCGAATTTGTGCTCATCAATGTGGCGGGCAAGAGCAAAGTCAAAGTTATGGACGGCATGGGTAATGAAATGGTCTTTTCTTTAAACCGACCCAATACCGGGATATATATTCCCAAAATGGTCTGGAAAGAAATGTATGATTTTTCTGAAGATTCTGTTCTTTTATGCCTTGCCAGTACCCATTATGACGGAAGCGAATATATCCGCGATTATGACGAATACGTAAAGATCATCAAAGAAACAGAGAACAGATAATCCCATCCCTATGAATAAATTCTGGAATACTATCGAAAATATTATAAGATTTTTTATCTATAAACTTTTTAAATTAAAGCTCTCCGAGGAGAGCTTTCAAAAATTTATGCAGTTTGTCAGATTTGCCGTTGTGGGACTTTCCAACAGCCTTATTTCCTATGCTGTATATATGCTGTGCATAAAACTCGGACTTCACTATCAGCTTGCCAACTTTTTGGGATTTTCGATAAGTGTCGTCAATGCTTTTTACTGGAGCAACAAATACGTTTTTACCGAAGGACGCGAAGAACGCTCTTTGATAAAAACCTTTATCAAAACCTATATCTCGTATGCGGGCACGGGTCTTGTCCTTGCGGCTCTTCTTCTGATCCTGTGGGTCGATATCCTGAAGCTTCCCGAATTTGTGGGACCAATCTTAAACCTGTGCATTACCGTTCCGTTAAACTTTTTTATCAATAAATTCTGGGCATACAGAAAAACATCGGCCGAATAAGCCGATGTTTTTCTTAATAACCCCAATCCAATCTATTTTTCCCATCCTTTCGGGAGGTACTTTATCGTAGCATCTATCATATCGTCCGCAAGCTTTGATAACTCCTCTCTGGTCGCACGTCCTTTCATAAGAGGATCGTACATAAAAGCTTCTTTTACAATGTCCCTGTCACAGGTAAGCGATGCCTTCAATATCCTTTCGTGGTTTGATACATGAGGTATTACAAGATCGTATATATTCCAGGGAAGTTCACCCGCATATATCGGTCTTATCGCATCTCTTTCAAATACTGCATTTGTCTCAACAACAGCATCTTTTGGAAGGTTTCCTATCTGAAGGAATGTGTTCGGAATGTTCACATTGCTTACCACTCTCGTAAGACCGGTAAGAGCCTTGATCAAAAGGATCCCTTCTTCACCCGTGGGCTTTAACTCAACTTCTTCCTCAAGAGATGACAGTCGTTTTGCCCTTTCAAGACGATCCTTTAGATCTTCTTTTCTCCATGCAACACTTGTAAGAGCGAAGTCCCAGTCTTCTACCGTTTCCGGATCTTTAAGATATTCATCTCCCGGCATAAATTCGGCCAGATGTCTGTCTCCTGCCGCTGCGATAAGCCCGTATCTTTTGAAAAGATCGAATTTTACTCTGTGCTTGCAGGCAAAGCATCTGTTTAGCCAGTTTTCCTTTTGGGAGGTATCAAAGCCTTCCTCAAAATGTTCGTCGATGTATTTTGAATATATCGGAAACAGATCCATTCCTTTATATGATGCGTAATCAAACCATGTAAAGTGGTTGATACCCATAACATTAACGTGGATATCCTTCCTGTCAACGGGCTCATCCGTATATCCTTCCTTGCTCAATATCCCGGCAAGAACATTCTGTGTACCGAATACTTCATGACAGCAGCCGAAGGCTTTTATACCCGGAAATACATGATAAAGAGTTTTCACGCAAAGGCTCATGGGATTTGTGTAATTGATGACCCAGGCTTTGGGCGAATACTCTTTGATCGCTCTTGCTATTTCCACAAACATCGGAATGGTACGGAGCGCTCTTATCATGCCGCCCGGCCCCGCAGTATCACCGACCGACTGATATATGCCGAGCCTTTCCGGCATATGCACATCCGCTTCCATCTCATCAAACGTTCCCGGCAGGATGGATATCACAACAAAATCCGTTCCCGTAAGCGCATCCTTAAGACTTTCTTTTACCGTATAGTTCCATTTTCCGACTGCTTCCTTTCGACCGCTTAAATGATTACCTATGATTTCGTTGCTTTTTGATGCTTCATTATCTATATCATAAAGCCTTATCGTTCCGCTTAAGCTGTCTTCAAGTGCAAGATCCGTCATAAATGTCCATGCCCAGCCTCTGGAACCGCCTCCTATATAAGCTATATTTACATCCTTCATTTTTCCGTTCACATACTGCATTTTACGGTTCCTCCATATTTACGATTGTTTTTATTAAACAAATTTAGTATAATATTATTGTAATATATTGCGATTTTGATATTGTTTTCGAACTTTATTTACCATGAGGTGCCCAAATGAGACAAACCGTTTTCGAAGAATCCTTAAACGGGATCACGATCGACCGTGTAATCAGAGATTACAGTTACACGATGCCTACTAAACATCTGCACGATGAATATGAAATATACTACCTTTTGGAAGGTGAGCGCTATTATTTTATAAGCCAGCATACCTATCATATCAAAAAAGGCAGCCTTGTTTTCGTAAACAGAAACGTCATCCACAAAACGGGAAACGTCTCACAGACCTATCACGATCGTATCCTCATCGAGTTCTCGGAAGAACCTTTTGCCACATTCTTTGCATCGATGAACGATCTTGATCTTCATGATTTCTTTGAAACCTGTACAGGAGTCATCGAATGCGACCCGAGAGAACAGTCCGCGGTTGAAAGTCTTCTTATAGGCATTCATACCGAAATGCGTGATAAGCGTCCGGGATATAAATTAAACGTTATGATGAAGCTTTCCGAACTTCTCATTTTTGCCTTAAGATACAAAAACGAACATCCCGCAAATACCAATCCCGAATCTTCGACCGGTAAGCATACCAAGGTCGACGAGGTTGCGGACTATATAGTAAAGCATTGTTCGGAAGATCTCTCACTTGCCAATATTGCCGATACATTCTATACGAACAAATGCTACTTAAGTCGTATATTCAAGGAGGTTACGGGCTTCTCCGTAAACGAATATCTAAACCTCCACAGGATAGAGAAGGCGCAGAAGCTTCTCATTTCAACGGATATTCCGATCTCCGAAGTCGCCTATGAATGCGGGTACAAAAGCCTTACCTATTTTGAAAAAGTATTCCGTTCTTTCAGAGAAGTCACACCTCTTAAATATCGCAACGAATATCTAAAGCAGAACAGAAAACGTACCAAAAAGATCGAAACGGATATCGATCAGTAAGGGTATTTCATCATACCTTCTTTTTCGACATACCATCCGTTACAGCTTGTAAGCAAGGTCATTGCCAATAGGAGCGAACCGTTTCCGGGCAGATACAGCGGAAGATCGCTTCTTGAAAGCTGGGCGTTGTTGCCGCTTTCAACATATGTGTTCTTTTCCGTATTCATAAGAAGAATGTCAAATGCTTCTTCCATCCGTCCGTGTTTGGCAAGGACCATTGCAAGCATTGCGAAATCCCAGCCCCACAAAGACTTCTTATCCCAGTTTTTCATTACGGCTTCAAAAGAAGCGTTCAGTATTTCTTCATCAATATCCTCCGACAGCATGCCGTATGCAAAAAGCATGGACGGATGATCTTTGTTAAATTCCGTATATGTTGTTTTACAATTCTTATGGGCGGCCACCTTTCCGTCAAAAACGGAGACCGAGGCCATCTTATTGCTTATATCAAAAAAATCTTCTCTTACGATCGATATCTTTTTAAGAAGCTTATATGCTGTTTTTAATCCAAACTTCCAATAAGCGGTCTCGAATGCCGGATCAGCCGTATCGATCGGTCTGTGGTTTTCCTGGACCGGGATTATCGGCGGAAAAAGTTCATAAATGTCTTTATCTTCATTATATATTGCAAAATCTGCCATAAACTCGGCTGTATCGAGTATAAGGTCCTTATATTTGTTTAAAAATTCCGTTTCGCTTTCGTCTTCCGGTACTTCGACCCTGTAATCATCGTAACGGCTGCTTCGCAAAAGTTCGATCATATAGATAAGATGCGGCTGCTGCCATATCAAAAGAGGTGCTATCACCGAAGGAGAATCTGTTCCTTCGGGACCGACCATCTTGGGCCATCTTGCTCCCTTATATCCGTTTCTTCCCGCATTTTCACGCGCTTTAGGCAATATCGCTTTATACCATTCAAAAGACTTTTCAAGAAGTCTTCCGTGCCCGTACAGAGCAAGATATGCAGCATGCAGAGGATGCATCTCAAGATGAAACTTTCCATACCAGCTGTTACATGAAAGACCTGTTTCCTGAGGCGGAAGCGTTCCGGTACATTGTATGTATGTAAGATACATCGAAGTAACGATCCTTCTTTCAAGTTCGTCTGCACGACTGTCTTCGGATTCCGATACATCCAAAAAAGCTCCGCTGTTCCAGAACGTATAGAATCTTTTCACGGAATCATCGTGTACCCTTTTGTAGCCTACAGGCTCCGCAGATGCTTTTCGCCTGAGGCAGGCCACGGTCATCTCGATCTGCCTGTCGGTTTCTTTTAACTGCTCGGTTTCGAGACGGTGTATATCCGCTTCAGCCAGTTTTGCCGAAGAAGTGACATATACATAATACGAATCATTATCAAGCTGCCTGTCGGCTCTGACCTCGTTTTTTCCCCTGAACACAAATTGGGTTTTGTGACTTTCTTTTGAGGCAAAATCCGATGCGCTCATGTCCGGCGAACCGTACGGAAATTCAATGCCTATCTTAAGCCCGCTCCTGAACAGAACGGATTCCGCTCTTATGCCCAGGGTATCGCTTTCACCCACGACCGTCTCAACCGCTACGGTTTCACCGTTAAGCACAAATGAAGAATTAAGTACTCCTGTATAAAGATCAAGTTCCTGATCTATTGAAGTAATCTCATCCGATCTTATTTCTTTTCCGTCATAGATAAAGAAAACGCGCATAAGGTTGAATCTGTGCGGATTCTGTCTTAACCAGTCATATATTTCTTCCTGCCCGTTTTCGGGATTTACGGGATAGGCATATTCTTTGTTTCCTGTCTTATATTTTGTAAAGTCAAGATCGTTAAGCGTATAAGTATGACCGTTTAAAGGTCTTGTATGCCATGAGAAATCTGACATCGTAACAAGAGGACTTGTTTTTTCGTACTCGTCCCATAATGTCTGAAGGCCGGTTACATCGGCAGTAAATGCAAAATCCCCGTTTCCTACAGTAAGAGGTGAGTGTACATTTACGCTTTTGAGCTTTGGATTGTATCTTCTTACAATTACATCTCTCTTAAGCATGATTATCCTTTGTT
>JAGCCY010000069.1 GCA_017651385.1 Lachnospiraceae bacterium | reverse complement strand
TTCCTGCCAGCGGTTCTTGATACCGTCCATATAACCGGCTTCGTACTGCGAACCGTCTATACCCTGAAGTCCGGCAACGAAAGAAAGGAATCCGGTTCCGAGACTCATCCAGAGGATAACGATCATACAGATCGGAAGCATGTATACGGGATTGATGAGCCAGAGGATAGGTGTATCGATTATACCTATGTTCATCAGCAGCGCATTAACATGTCCGTAAGCATCTCCTCTGAAGAAGATCGAGAAGATTATGTAACAGTTACCCGCAATACTCGGTGCGTAAAATATGATGACCGCAACCGATCTGATCCATCTGGGAAGCTCGTTTATGAGCCATGCAAACAGGAAAGAAAGTATATATCCGAGCGGTCCCGTTATGATGGCTATCATCAGCGTATTCTTCAAACCGATCAGGAAGATGTCATCCTGGAGTATTAAGTTAATGTAGTTTGTAAGGCCCAGACATCTGGGACTTTCAAGTATGTTGTAGTAGGTAAACGAAAAATAGATCGAAGCTACTACAGGGAAAACAAAGAACATTGTAAACAGTATCGCGTAAGGCGCGAGAAACAGATAACACATCTTGCTTCTCTTTGCCTTTTTCCATGCGACCGTTATGTTATGTTTTCTCAGTTTAATGTACTTTTGAAAAAATTCTGCCATCGGTCTGCTCCTTAGGTTAATCGGTACTCATGCCGAATTCTGTACGTTTCTTTAGAATCTCTTCATCTATCTTGATAGAGTAATCTATGATAGTCTCACGCGAATCGTCTTTTTCGTTTATACACTTTCTGATCGCGTTCGAAATATGACGTCCCGTGTAGTATCCGCCGGGTACTTCTCTTATTCCTACCGTGGAATCCCACTGTTCGTTAAGTACCTTGATATCCGCGCTGCTCCAGCTTAAGCTTGAAAAGGCGTCACGGTTTGCGGTCGCATATCTTGCCGAAGAACCAAGGAGTGCCTCGATCTCTCTACCGAATCTGATCTGTGTATCGGGCTGTGCCCACCACTTCATGAACTCCCATGACTTCTGCTTGATGCTGTCATCGTCGGAAGCGATCATCATCGTGGCGCTGCCGGTTATGAAATCCGAACGGTCAATATATTCTTCACCGTTTTCATCGGTATATACGGTACCGGGGATCAATGTGAAGTCCCAAAGACCTCTGATCTCGGGTGCGGAAACCATAAGTGTGTTGTACATGGAGTAGGGTCCGATAACTATCGGCATCTCACCCGAACGGAAACGGCTTACCGCATCATATATAACAGGAAGACCGTAATCGTTAAAGTATGTTACGTAATCATCGAATGCGGCAACACCCGCTTCGGTATCTACCGTTGTATGTGTGCCCGCTTCATTGTACATATCTCCGCCGTACTGATACAGAAGCGAGAAGTACATTGAAAGGTCAGGGATATTCGACATGGTCTGCGTCGATGCGGCACCTGCGTTGCTGGCACCTGCTGCGGTGGGAATACCTACCGTTAAGTTATTTCCCTGGATAGTGGGCAATAATTCTATAAGCTCATCCCATGTGTTGGGAACTTCAAGCTCAAGTTCGTCGAGAACGTCTTTCCTGTAGAACATAACGTTGAAGGTCTGTGTCTCAGGAAGGCCGTAAATATGTCCGTCAAGTCTGTACTGTTCGTAAGAGCTTTCGGAATAATGCGAGAATACTTCCTCCCATCCTTCAAACTGTGTAAGGTCTTCCGAAGCATGTCTTAATGCGTAGTTGACAGGCTGGTCGGCACCGACCGAAAGAACGACATTGGGGCCTCGGCCTGCAAGTACCGCGTTGAGAAGCGCATCCTGCGCGATAACTTCCGCATTGACCTTGATGCCGGACTGCGGAATGAATTCCTCATCGATCATAGCCTTAAGGATGGTTACCTGATCACGTCCGGTAAGTACCCATACCTTTAAAACTTCATCGTCGCCTTCTGTCTCATATACGTCGCCGACAGCATTGTAATCGACAACAAACGAAGCGAAGAACGATCTGATCTCATACCATGCTTTTCCGAAGAAGTTTGTTTTATCTTTTGCGGGTTTGGTGCCGGTACCGAATACGGTAATGTAATCGATATCGAGTTTGGTCTCGCTCATGTTGAGCTGTGCCGTACCAAGCGCCGTGATATTGTCCTTGAATGTGGTGAACTCCGTTGTGATCTTCTGAGGTCTTCTTACGAATCTTTCAAGCTGTACCGCAACAGTCTGCGCACTTGCTATCTGATCGGATTTCTGACCCGAGAAAAGTGTCATATCATCGACTATCTTATAAAGACGCTTCTCTTCCATCTCCATTGCGTCGATGATCTCGGGATAATCGGAGTTGATCTTATAATCTCTGTACTTATCGGGATTGGCACCCGTAAGCACAAGGAGTTTTCTGTATATCTGGTTAAGTCTGAATGTGGAATCTTCAAGCTCGGAAAGGATCGAGCCTACGCCGCCCAAAGTATTCTCAAGACGGATAGTATGCTTTCCGGCTGTAAGGAATACACTGTAAGGGGTTCCGTTTTCATCGGAGACCGTCTTGCATTCCCAGTCATTGGAATATGCAAATGCAACTTCGCTCATCTCCTCAAACGGGATCTCGCCGTCAATATAGATCGCACGGCTTGATACGGCGCCTCGCTGATAATTCTGGCGTCCTTTTACCATAATGTTGTAATAACCGTCTGCGGGAACTTCAAAATCCCATTCGATCCACTGACCCGAATTCTTCCAGGGATCGCCGCCGGTATAATTTAGCACCGTGTGCATAACGCTGCTCGGCTGTGTGGTGGGTGACGATCTGTCATATTTTGCATAAAGTGATGATTCCGAACGATAGGTGGATTCTTCACCCTGGATCACGGTAATATAATCGGCGCCGCCGTTTGCGGACGGAACGCCTGCCTTATATTCATCGTAGCTTGGAATTTCCGCAACGGCTTTGACCGTAACGGACTTAAGAACCATGGGCTCGTTGGTCGCTTCAAGAGCGATCTCGTTCGGGCCCTTTTCAAAATAGAATTTGTAGGGCTCAACCTCGTAGCCCAATTTATCTTTAAGATAGGAAGACTGCCAGTCAAAATGTTCTACCTGGCTGGGTCTTATTTCATTGCCCTGATTGTCCACTCTCTTGTTGCCGCCGTCTGTCCAGATACGTGCAAAAGAAAGATTTAATGCGTTATCAAAAGGAAGCTCTCCGTTTATATAGAAAGCTCTTTCTGCAGCAACGCCTCGGGATTCGGGAATGAGATATTCAAGATATACATTATAAAAGCCTGTCTCCGGAATATTGACAGTCCAGGTGACCATAGACTCTTCTTCCGTATAAAGAACCTTGCTCTCACCTTCGTAATCGGTCTCAACCTTTGCGCTTCCTTCTCCTTCGACCTCATACTTGAAAAGATCGACTTCAACATCTTTGGAAGGATTGACCGCATCGGCATGACTGTTCAAGTATCCGTTGTATGTTCCGGTATGCTCAAGACCAATGATCTCTTTCGTGAAATCGGTACCCGCATACTTTTCCTGGAAACTGTCTGCCTTTCTTAATGACAGCAAAACGCAAAGAAGCACTATGGCTGCCACTACACCTACTACTGTGAGAAATTTCTGTAAGTTCTTGTTCATATTAAATCTCCATCCGTTCACATAAACCGGCAATTTATTTAAATCTGAATCTTATTATATTTACTTAGTCTTGGTCACACTTACTAAATAATGCTAAGTATCAAGCATTATTTGCGATTTTGGCAGGTGACTTTTGTATATTTTTTACAACCTTAATTGGCTTGATTTGTGCACATTGACAGCAATTTGCCATCCTTTGCTCAATTTAAGTGTACAAAGTGCAAATTTTGCTGTCAATGTTTTTTGCAAACCTACTTATTTTGTATTAGCAAAAACGTAGAAGCAGGGCTTGGGTTCATAATTTTCGTCAAACAGAAGCGGCATCTGGGGAAGTCCCGTGGTATTGCCTCCTCCGACGTTCGATCTTGACTGAAGCCATGAATAGTGATCGACTGTTCCCCAGAACGTGAAGCCTTCAAAATCGACATAATCTATCTTGGTGGAACCCTGAATAGCAAAATATATGAGGTTGTAGCGTTTTCTTAACTTCTCGTTTTCCGCTTCCTTCTGATCCTCCTGTCCCTTGTAATCGGAACTTGCGGTTATATCCATCTCGGTTATCTGTACTTTCCCGACAACTCTTGCATAGTTCTTGATCGAAGCAAGAATGATGTCGCTTGAAGGATCGTCCATTGAGTAATGGCCCTGCATGCCCATTGCATCTATTCTTGTACCCTCTCCGGGTGCGCCTTCCTCGGCTTTTATGGCCTCAAGCAGCTTGAGTATGTTATTTCTCTTATTAAAATTACACTCGTTATAATCATTGTAATAAAGTTCAAGATCTGCGGGAGCGTATTTATTGGCATACTTAAACGCATTTATTATAAATTCGTTGCTCTGGTAGATGTGGTACCAGCTTGAGTTGCTGCCGTGACGGTCTTCGCTCAACGATTCGGAATTCTCGGCATCGGTCCTTATACCGTCCGGTCCGCCAGTACCGTCACTTATCGCTTCGTTGACAACATCCCATCCGTAGAACAGTCCTTTATATTTGCTGTCCTCGCCGGTAAAGTGTGTAAGAACGGTTGAGATATACCATTCAAGACGCTTGTTCATGGTAGCTTTGTCCACATAAGGCTTTGTCTTGTTGTATTCCTCGTGGAAGAACCATTCGGGAGTCTGAGAATGCCATACAAGAACGTGACCTCTTATCTTGATCTCCCGATCAGGATTCTCCCGGTTCCATTCAAGGAACTTATTGAGTATCTTTTCGGCTCTTGAATAGTCAAGCTTGGGAACCTCAAGTTCCTCGCCGTTAAAGGTTACGGTCTCCTTGCCCGGACAGGCAGATACACTGTAATTAAAAAGTGCATCGGGCTTAAGCTCGTTACCTAAGGTTACACGGTTAAAGTGGGTGGTAATGATCTCCCAGACCTGTTCATCATCGATCTCCGAACCGGTTACCGCACATCCCACGAACATGCCTGCTTTGGCTTCCACCGCATCTCTTAAGGCAATATCCGGAAGCTCATCCTTTTCATCTGTTGATGCGGATGTCTCATTGTCTCCCGCAATATCCGCATCATTATCTTTATCTTCGCTTACTTCTTGCGAAACGGTCGTTTCGGTGCCCGACGAAGATACCGGAGAATCTGCTGATGTTACAGTATTTTCGGGGTTTCCCGAACCCGAACACCCTGCAAGCGAAAGAACGAGCGCAACTGCTGTTATTAAGGAAAATAGTCTTTTCATTGTTACTCCTTTACTAAGTTTATACAAATTTTATTTCTCAAGTTTTGCTACTGTGCAAATTTTGTGCTATTATATATATGTTTCTTTTTGTTATACCCAAACATTCCTTTTTGATATGAATGTTTCAGGAGGAAATATGACAACTGCCGAATACGCTACAAATCTACAGACATATAATCAGGTTAACTCTGACTTTGTGGGTTTCCGTTCCATGCAGGATACCCAGGAGGTTGTGCAGTTCAAAGAAAGTTCCGCACATCGTATATGGCTTAACGATCTTACAGTCAACTATCCAAGCCACT
>JAGCCY010000068.1 GCA_017651385.1 Lachnospiraceae bacterium | reverse complement strand
CGGCTGCTATTTGAAAGAAAGAAATCAGCTTGTTAAAGATACTGTTGTTACAACGGTTATGTCTAACATCGGTCTTACAAAGGCTCTTAATTCAAAAGGAATTAAAAATGTTCAGACTCCTGTAGGTGATAAATATGTTTCCGCTGAGATTCAGAAAGAAGGATATTCTGTAGGCGGTGAGCAGTCCGGACATGTAATTTTCAATAAATATGCTACAACAGGTGACGGAATTCTTACTGCTATCAAAGTACTTGAAATCTGCATCGAGAAAAAATGTACTTTGTCATCACTTGTATCCGATGTTACGATATTCCCTCAGCTTCTTATCAATGTAAGAGTAGAGAAGATGGATGAAGTTCTCGAAAGACCCGAACTTAAGGCTGTAACAGACGGAATTCTCGAGAAACTCAAAGATACAGGAAGAATCGTTCTTCGTAAATCCGGAACCGAACCTTTGGTACGTATTATGGTTGAAGCACAGACTGATGAAGAATGCGAGAAATACTGTAACGAAATCAATGATAAGATTCTCGAATTATCAGATATGCTTAAGTAGTTTTTCGATATTGGCAATAAAGATTATTAAAGCTCTGAGTTTTTCTCAGGGCTTTTATTGGATAAAAATAGAAATTATTTAATACCGGAAGAATATTGAATATTGCGATTTAGATAAATTAGTATATAAAAGAGGTCGCCGATTGTAAAATGAAGTTGGACAATTAAATATAATAGCTCATGTAGCGTATCTTTTGATAGAATTTAATCACGACAAAAAACTTTATCAAAGGATGATACGTTCATGAGCCAATTAAATTCTACCACATCTTCAAGAAAAAAGGGTAAACACCTTTCATTTGAAGAAAGAGTTATTATTCAACTTCGTATTAAAGATAATAGATCCATTCGAGAGATTGCCAGAGAAATCGGCTGTTCTCCGCAAACTGTTTCAAATGAGATTCATAGAGGAACAGTTCTTATGTATAAGAACCATACACCTCATTATAGAGCCAAAGCCGGTCAAAAATCTTATGAAGAAAACAGACTTCGCTGTGGCCGTACATATGACTTCCTAAACAAATCGGAATTCATAGATTATGTAACATCTCATTTCTTTGATGATAACTGGTCCTTAGATGCATGCTTTGGAAAAGCATTGCAAGAAGGAAGTTTTTCCAGAAAAGAAATGGTTTGTACCAAGACTTTATACAATTACGTTAGTTCAGGGCTTCTTAGGATTAAAAATCATAACCTTCCAGAGAAGTTAAGTCGTAAACCTAAAAAGCATCGTGACAAAGAAAACAAACGCAAACTCGGACGAAGCATAAATGAAAGATCCGATGTAGTCAACGAACGAAAAGAATTCGGTCATTGGGAATGCGATCTTGTACTCGGAGCTAAAACAAAAGATGACCAAGTGTTATTAACGCTCCTCGAGAGGGTGACACGTGAATTCATTGTGATCCCCTTAGCCGACAAGAATGCGAATACGGTATATAAAGCATTTCTTGATTTAAAATGTACTTATAGCGAACACTTTAATGAAGTATTCAAAACAATAACTACAGATAATGGTTCCGAGTTTGCTTCACTATCCGAATTGGAGTCAATCACAAAAACATTGATATATTTTGCACATCCGTATTCATCCTGGGAGAAAGGATCTATCGAACGTCATAACGGTATCATCAGAAGATTCATTCCAAAAGGAAAACGAATAGATCAGTATTCTCTTCAAGATATAGCGGATGTAGAAATATGGTGTAACAGTCTTCCTCGAAAGATACTTGGATATAAAACACCGGATGAACTCTTCGAAGATGAACTGGATAAAATCTATCAAGTGGATGCTGCTTAATGAGTGTCCAACTTAATATTGCAATTTATGAAAAATAAAAAATACTTGAATTATTTAAATAAATGTAGCAATATATGAAACGTTAAGATTATATACCAATGAATATAAATAAGGAAGAAAAATTTTTATTTTTTTCAGGTTTTATATAAATAAGGAAAAAAAATGGAAGCAGATAATGTTTTTAAAGACCTGGCAATAATCATAATTGCTGCCAAGTTATTCGGACTAATCGCAAGAAAATGCAAGGCGCCTCAGGTTGTCGGCGAAATAATTGCAGGTCTGGTTATCGGTCCTTGTCTTTTAGGATGGGTTCAGACCAATGATTTTATTTTACAGATGGCCGAAATCGGCGTAATTCTTTTGATGTTTTCCGCGGGACTCGAAACAAATCTTAAGGATCTTGTTAAAACAGGACCTTTGGCACTCGGCATTGCATGTGCCGGAGTGTTTATGCCTCTTGCAGGCGGAACACTTCTTTATATGCTTTTTTACGGATTTTCGGAAATAGGAACAGAACCGTTTTTCAGAGCTTTATTTATAGGAACCATTATGACAGCGACAAGTGTAAGCATTACGGTTGAGTCGCTTCGTGAAATGGGGTATCTGAAGGGCAAAATCGGAACAACGATTCTTAATGCGGCAATTATCGATGACGTTATCGGTATGATTGTACTGACGGTTGTTATAGGTTTTTACGATTCTGCTGCGAAACCGATTACTGTTGTATGCAATACGGTTCTTTTTACATGTATTTCGATTGTCGGCGGTTTCTTTGCCTACAGAATATTCAAGAAGGTCGATCAGAGATATCCTCATTCGAGAAGAATTACAATTGCCGGACTTGCATTCTGTCTTATTATGGCGTATTGTGCGGAAAAGTATTTCGGAATAGCGGATATCACGGGTGCGTATCTTGCGGGAATTATTCTTTGCAATATTCATGATTCGGAATTCATTGCAAGAAGAATGGATATCAATTCCTATGTGCTTTTCGGACCGATTTTCTTCGCAAGTATCGGACTTAAAACCAATATCAAAAATATTAACGCAGAGATACTTTTATTCTCTCTGTGCTTCGTCTTGGTTGCACTTCTTTCCAAGATTATAGGATGCGGATTATTTGCAAGATTATGCAAGACACCCATGAAACATGCGCTTAAGGTCGG
>JAGCCY010000067.1 GCA_017651385.1 Lachnospiraceae bacterium | reverse complement strand
TCAACGTTGTTATCGTAGCAAGAAAGGGCTTAATAGTCAAGTAAAACGGGCAACTTAGGCCGCCGCACATCAAAGGATTAATGCTTACATCTCTTGACTATAAAATTATGCTATAATGGACCCATGAAAGAAACAGACAGTTTAAACGACAACGAAACAGGCCTTTTCAAAACCGAAGAGGGTCTTATATACAAAAACGGCGATCTTATGATAAAGGGTGATTTCGAAAGGATGTTAAAACGCCTAACCCACGCCAATCTTTCGCACGAGCTTCTCATAAAGGCCTGCAGGATAAAGAACGCCGACCATCCTCTTACCGTCGTGGATGCAACGGCAGGCCTTGGCGAAGATGCGCTCCTGCTTGCTGCCGCAGGCTTTAATGTGGAACTTTTCGAGCGCGACGAAGTGATCGCCGCACTTTTAAAAGATACTTTAAACAGAGCTTTAAAAAACGAGAAACTTTCTTTTATCGTAAGCAGGATGCATCTTCACGAAGAGGACAGCATATCGGGGCTTAAAGATATAAAGACTCCGGATATAATCTATTTGGATCCGATGTTTCCGGCCCGCTCAAAATCTTCCCTTGTAAAGAAAAAATTTCAGGTCATCCATACTCTTGAAGCTCCCGCGGAAGATGAGGATAAACTTCTTTCAGCCGCTTTGGCCGCAAAGCCCCAAAGGATAATAATAAAAAGGCCCCTCAAAGGAGCCTTTCTAAACGGCGTAAAGCCTTCATATTCCATTAACGGAAAAACCGTAAGATACGACTGTATAGTGCTGTAACCTATATCGCACTGTTTAAAACACTATGTATCCTCTCGGTTATGACCTGTTCCATTTCGTTCTTTTGCCTGCCTATGGCAAAAGCAAGTTCGCTGTAAAGATTATCCTCAGCTATCTTAAAATATTTATCGTCTGTCGCGGTTGTCTTTTTGCCTTCGGAAAGTCTCTTTGCCCTGCGGCTTCTGAGATTTTTAATGACTTTCACAAGTTCTCTTAAGTCACAGCTTCTGATCGCTTCCTTGTACATAGACTCGCGTAATTTATCGTTATCTACCTGCATCTCTTCGATACAGGGGATTTCGTCAATGAGTTTCCATGCTTCCTCGCCGGTCATGACCTTGCGTATCGCGGAAGAATTGTCTACAGGCACAAATACCCTGCTCCCCTTCCCGTTAAGTGGAACAAGAAAATAATATTTGCGGCTCTTATCCGCACCCGGCATATCAAGCGGTGCGATGTCAGTCACCCTGCATATTCCCCCTGTCGTATGGATTACAAACTCATTTAACTCAAACATGAATACCTCACTTTCCTTATAAATGACAACCCTCCAAAAGCGGATTTGATGTTATTGTATCATATTTGAGCTTTTTAAGTAAGTGGTTAGCCGTGGGCAAATTAACCAAAAATTAAGGGAACGTATTTGTACACGTTCCCCAAAAATCTTATCTTATGTATTATCTTAATCCCAAAAGGCGGGTAACCTCATCGGCAAGAGTTTTGCCGATGATCTTGCAGCCATCCGAATTGGGATGTAATCCGTCCTTTAAGTATAAAGACTCATTTGTGGCATCGATACCGCACTTTGATCTTATATCCGCGATATTAAATCCTATCTCTGCCTGACACTGATAGATCATATCAAAGTAATCGGTCTGGATACGGTTTAAAGCGTTAAGCTCGGTACCTCCGTCGAATTCCGAGTAATAATGCGGGATCATATATACTATCCTTACCCACGGATAACCTTCGCGAAGTCTGTTGATCGTATTAATGACAGAACCCTTAAAGTTACTGTCACCTCCTCCGGTAAGAGGTGATGCCATCGTATAATCGTTTATACAACAGTCGAGTACAACAACAAGGCCCCTGTCGGTATGATCGTCAGCTGCGTAACGCTTGATCTCCCTGTCTATGATCTCAGTCTCAAAATCTTCTACAGGCGTAAGTCCTATAAAAGCTTCCGTAGCTTCGGGACATGAAAGCCAGCCCGCAGTCTCTATAACGGCACACATTCCGCCTTTGGACATGTTGTAAACCCTCGCGCCGGTGTAATAGCCAAAGTAACTCGGTACTGATTCAGGGCCGTCATTATCGGCAAATATACTGTCGCCCAAAAAAACGACATCGTAATTCCCCATAAGTCTGAATTCTTCGGTATCTATCCAATCCTTATAGTTTGTATCGCCATCCTGCGTCACTCCGGGATCGGGTTCGGGATCTGCCGATACCGAAGGTTCAGGCCCGGGTTCAACACTCGGAGTTTCAGTTGATACGCTTGTTTTACTGTTGTCCTTAGAAGACTCTGAAATACTTACGGAAGTATCACTTACAGTTAAATCATCACCATCCCCCTTATCGCGGCCAAGATGCGGTCTTACAAGGAAATAGAACAAACCCAGTAAAGCCAGCATGACCAGCGAAATCTTAAGTACTATCTCTGCTTTTCTGCTCATTTTTAAAACATATTGTTATCCTTAAGCGCCTTTATGTATCTTTCGAGGGCGTCCTGCCATGAAGGCAATCGCTTGAAACCGTTTTCGGATAACTTCTCCTTTGACATTCGTGAATTTGAAGGTCGCTTTGCTTTTGCGGGATATTCCGCGCTGGATACGGGATTGACCTTCATATCTATCCCCGCCGCCTTAAATATTGCAACGGCAAATTCATACCAGCTTATAATGCCCTCGTTCGTGGCATGATAGAAACCATACCTGTCCGTAAGGACCATGTCGACCAAAAGTCTCGCAAGATCGTATGTATAAGTGGGCGAGCCAAACTGATCGTTTACCACATTTACCTCTGTTCTGGTCTTTGAAAGATTCAACATGGTCTTTATGAAATTTTTGCCGTTCACACCGAATACCCATGCGATACGCACGATAAAGTATTTATCGAGAGTGTTTGAAACGGCAAGCTCTCCCTCATATTTTGTCTGACCGTATACATTTAAAGGTGTCTGCTTATCGTCAGGCTCCCAGGGTCTTGTACCCTGACCGTCAAATACATAATCCGTGCTTATGTATATCATCTTACAGTCAAGTTCTTTGCAAACATTCGCAATATTCTGTGTACCGTTCCTGTTGACCTTACGGCAGATCTCAACATTGTCTTCGGCTGCATCAACGGCCGTATATGCCGCACAATGTATGACCGCGTCGGG
>JAGCCY010000066.1 GCA_017651385.1 Lachnospiraceae bacterium | reverse complement strand
CTTATTTATTTTTCTTTTTCTTAACAGTCAGCGCTGCTGCCGCACCGGCAGCCATAGCAAGGCCAACGCCTCCGACTATAGGAAGGGTCTTGGACTTTCCCGACGGTGAAGGCTCTTCTTCGTCCTTTGAGGAATTGACTTTGGAGGCATCTTCCTTAATAAGTACAAGGGCCGATACGGGGTCAACGCTTACCTCGCCTTCCACACTTCGAAGTGCTTCGTTGCCCGCATTGTCCGCATCGATGTAGACGTTCCAGTTTCCTTCGGGAAGCGCTACGGTCTGAGGAGTCTTGTTGGCGTTATATATAACGTACATCTCTTCGGCATCCTCTCCCGCTACACCGCCGAGTATATCAAAAGCCACCATGTGTGATTCAAGTCCTGTCACTTCTTTTACATGCTCGGATACTTCCTGTGCATCCGCAAGTCTTAAAACGGGATGGGCTTTTCTGAATGATATAAGTCCTTTATAGTAATCAAACACCTTCTTGTACGATTCGTCTTCAAGGCTAGACCAGTCTATGACATTAACGCTGTCGGGACTTGAGTAGCTGTTTGAATTAAAGGTCCCGTCTTCGTTTGTCTTGGTACGCAGCATTTCCTCACCGGCCTGCATGAAGGGGATACCTTCGGACAGCATATATATCGATGCGGCAAGGTTATTCATCTTTATGATCGCAGCATCACCGGCATCGGGACAGGTTAAGCGCAATCTGTCAAAAAGAGTGTTGTTGTCGTGACAGGATACGTAATTAATGGTCTGTGTGGGGCTTTCGCACCACTTATCCGCTCCCATAAAGCATCTTACTATCTTGGCCTCACAGCCTGAAGCTCCCGACACAAAACCTGCTTTTGTATCAAATACGCTTCCCTTTACGCCGTCGCGGATCGTGTCGTTAAAGTACGCAAAATCAGGCGTAAGATTCGAATTTGTCTGTGTAGCGAGAGTTACATCCGGCTTTGTCACAAGTGTTGTGAGGCTCCAGCCTTCTCCGTAGAAAAGAACGTCGGGATGCTTCTTGTGAACCGTTTCCACGATCTCATTTATAAGTTCCGTATCCATAAGGCCCACAAGATCGAATCTGAAGCCGTCGATATGATATTCATCGGCCCAGTAATTGACCGAATCCACGATATATTTTCTGACCATCGAGCGTTCCGTCGCAGTATCGTTTCCGCAGCCCGAACCGCTTGAATACGTACCCTCCTCGGTTATACGAGAGAAATATCCGGGTACTATCTTGTTAAAAGAAAAATCTTCCGCACTGTATACATGGTTATATACCACATCCATTACCACCGCGATGTCGTTGTCGTGGAGTCCTTTTACCATCTGCTTTAACTCGGACACTCTTACCTCGCCTTTATAAGGATCGGTCGCATATGTGCCTTCGGGGACATTGTAGTTTAACGGATCGTACCCCCAGTTATAAACACCGTTTGCTTTGGTGGTCTCGTCGAGCGACGCAAAATCATACATGGGAAGGATATGAAGGTGCGTGATGCCGAGTTCTTTTATATGGTCAAGACCCGTGCTTATTCCGGAAGAAGTCTTTGTGCCTGTTTCCACAACGCCGAGGAATTTACCCTGATTTGTGATGCCGCTATCGCTTCCGACCGTCAGATCGCGTATGTGAGTCTCGTATATGATCGCATCGTTTATGGGCTTGCCTGCAAAGGGATTTGCATCACTGTCCCACCATGCGGGATCCGTTGTGTCTAAGTCAAGTACCATTGCACGCTTTCCGTTTACACCCGAAGACCTTGCATACGGATCCATTGCGGATATCTCTTTACCGTCAAGCGTCACGCCGTATGTATAATATGTACCGTTTAAGTCACCGTTTACCGTACATACCCATGTGCCGTTGGCATCGGGCTGCATTGCTGCTTCTTCGATCAGGTCATCCTTGTGCTGGGTGCCTGATTCATATCGTTTCAAAACCACCTTCTCGGCTGTGGGAGCCCATACACGGAAAGTTGTTTTTTCTTTTGCATAGGTGTATCCGAGATCGTCACCCGTATATGTAAATTTCTGTTCAAATTCGTCGGTTGAATATAATATAGGCATATTTATCTTATAGACCGTCCCGTCGTAGGTTATAGTGTAATTCTTGTATGGATCAAGAGGGTTTGTTAAAAGAAGCTTGTACAGATTGTTCTCTGCATATGTAACACTTTCGATCGCTTCCTCACCTGAACTTCCCGCGATAGCGAACACTTCGGAAAGCTCGCCTTCAAGCTCGGCTGTCATCGTAACGTTAACCGTTCCGTTTCCGTCATATCTGGCTGTTTTAAGTTTCGTACCTATCACCACATCGTCACGGTCGGTTCTTTCGTAACCATCAACACCTGACTCTATATAGATGTCCACCGTTCCGGTCACCACGTCGGATATATCGATAAACTGGTCGGCATCGATATCCTTTGTCCACTCCTGGGTTCGGACTATAAATCCGACAGTCATGGTACCCGGAGTCACATTCATGGTCGCAACTTTTTCACCGTCTTCATCCTCAAATGCATAACCTGCGCCGTCTTTTCCGGATTCCCAGAGCCATACATCCCACGGGGCATAGTCACCGTCTTCCCTGTGATAGTGGATCTTAAGTATCGGTCCTTCTGCGTCATCCGCATAAACCCTGAGCGATAAAAACGGCGACATCACCGTCAATATCGTAAACAAGGCAAAAGAACACGCCATCATAAACGATCTTATTCTTCTTTTCATACAGCCTCCCAATGTTATATGTGTGTTTACGAAAAAATACGAAAATTTATGATTTTATGGTATCACATCGTGCCGGATATTTCAAGAAAAGTCTGTATGTATCCGCCTATAATTTTATATGGCCGGACCGTCTGAAAGTTTCATGGTGAGAAGTTCCGTCCAGGCAGGACGAAAACCGCTTTCCACGGCGATATTTAAAGACAAAGTATGTGAAAAGGCTGTTCCGTAATACGGGATCCTGCCTCTTTTAAGAATTTCGTTTTTAAGCTTACTGACCGTGAGCGCTCCAAGGTGCTTGCCTCTGGCTTCGGGCAGCACATTTATACCGATCTGCCAGAACATCGGACTGTCGCCGCTGGCTCCCGCCATGGCGAGGATCTCCCCGTTTTCAAGTGCTCCTACTCCAAGTTCGTCAGGTGCCTCGGGCACAAAAGTAAACGCCTTTGAAAACCTTTTATCTCCTCTGAAAGCTTCGATATCTTCACGCTCGTAGAGTTTAAGCGTGTATCCGTTATCGTCGACATCCGTCTGATCGAATGCGACAAAAAAAGGATGTATTTTCTTGATGAGATGACCGTAAGGCTTGATGATCTCATTTAATTTGTGCATGAATACGGCTTCGAGAAACCATGCACCGTCGACATTTTCGTAGCGTTCTTTTAACAACTTTATGATATCCTCACGCCCTGTACAAAGGATCTTATTGTGTACCGCTGCGATCTTTAAGAACACACCTTCACGCCCGTCGTAAGCACGCTGGCCGTCAAGCAGCTTATATTCCGTAAATATGTTGCTTTTTGCATTTTTTATATCTTCGGCATCGCAACAGTAATCAAGCGCGAGCTGCCTGTATACATCTTTCATTCCGAATTTTTGCATTTTGTTTATGCCTTTCCGAATTTGCGGCGATCACAGATACCGCTTTACAAGACTAATGTTTTATCAATTTCTTTATTCTGTAAGAAATACGCTTGCCAAAAGAATAATGCAGTCTTGAAATAATGATACTGCGTCTGTCAT
>JAGCCY010000065.1 GCA_017651385.1 Lachnospiraceae bacterium | reverse complement strand
GGTAATGACTTTTTCAAGTTCCGATGCGGCTAAAGGATGTAAAAGAATAGCATACGTCGGAAATACTCATAATTACCAGGATGGGGCAGACCTGACACAGGCTTTGTGCGAAAAGCTTGAGTACAAAGGAAAAGTTGCCATACTTGTCGGCAGCGTAGGTGCACCCTGTCATGAGGACAGGGCACGGGGTGCCAAGGATACTATTGCAAAGTATCCCGATATGGAAATAGTAGCCGTGGAATATGACATGGATTCCATTGAAAAAGCGTATGATCTTACTTTGGATATACTGGATAAGAACCCCGATCTTGACGGGATCATCTGCTGTAACATGAGTAATCCCGTGGGAGCGGCCAGGGCGATCACCGAGCGGGGCAGTGATACGGTGATCGTAGGAATGGATCATGACAGGGAGGCTCTTAAATACTTAAATGACGGCGTGATATATTGCCTGGGGGTTCAGGATTGTTTCTCGATTGGATTTGACACGCTTCAGGTTGCGGTAATGATCGCTGACGGTAATCTTCCGGGTGACATGTATCCGGAACTGACCAATGAGATCACTACGATCATCTACAAGGAAGATGCGGCACAGATGTTGGAACTGCTCTACGGTGATATATTATGACGAATGAGAAAGACAGAATTAATAAAGGGTTTGTATCTACCGCTATCATAGGAAGCACATTGGTAATGGTGATACTTGTGTTCAGTACGATATGGGCATCAAGAAAGACGGTATCGACAACGGATGATGCGGTTGCGGCCGTAAGTACGTTTTACCTTGAAGCCATGGCGGATTATCGGGCGAGAACGGTCAATAATCTGATCAATAACAATTTCGAGCACATGGAAAAAGCGCTTACCATCATAGAGGACGGAGATATAAAGTCGCAGGAAGAATTAAGAAACGTTCTGGGTAATACCAAAAAGCTCCTTTCGCTTAACAGGTTTGCGCTGGTAGACGAGGATAATATCGTATATACCCAGTACACAACATATATGGGCGGAAGCAGATATGATTTTCTTTCATCCGATAAACTGAGTGAGAGAGTCATCAGTACCATCTATATGTACGGATCTTCCAAGCAGCTGTGCCTTGCGATCCCGACGGATGGACTTGTGATAATGGGTAAACCTTTCAAGGCATGTTTTGTGCAGATAGACATCAAAGATATCAGTAATCTGTTATTGCTGGAGGATCAGGGTACCACATATTTTGCAATGTATACCAAGAACGGCGGCAATCTGTCGGATACTGTGTTAGGTCCGTTCGGTGCCGGAGACAATATACTTGAAGGAACTAAAAATCATATTTCGGAAGCGGCATGGAAAAAACTGTCGGCAGATTTCGATGAAGGAAATGAAGGCAGCCTTACTCTTGCATGGGATGGAACACAGGAGACAATCTGTTATGCTCCCGTTCCGGACACAGGGTGGATGATGGCGGTCCTTATCCATGAGAACATGATAAACGATCAGTTCCGTGAGATGAGCGAAAGCAACCATCTTATCAGCCGTATCCTCATCATTGTAACGCTTCTTTCGATGGCGATCTTTGCAACAATTCTTCTGCTTCAGTCACGCAGGGTTTCACGTGCCAGACTTGAATCCGAAATGGAGAACAGCAGAATATTCAAGAGCATGGCAAACACCGATTCCCTGACCGGAGTCAGGAACAAGCATGCATATTCCGAATACGAGAGCAAGATCAACGATAAGATACGTGCCGGTGAAATTAAGGACCGTATAGCTGTGCTGGTGTGTGATATAAACGGGCTTAAGATTGTCAATGATACTTTTGGACATGCGGCCGGAGACAGACTGATCAAGGATGCCTGTGATCTTATATGTGAACATTTCACTCACGGAGCCGTTTTCAGGATCGGCGGCGACGAGTTTGTCGTTATACTTCAAGACAGAGGCTATGACAAAATGGATGAAACTCTTGCTTCGATAAACCGTGAGGTCGAAGAAAACATCAAAAAGGGCAAGGTAGTGGTTGCTGTAGGACATTCCGTTTTGACCGAGGAAGATGAGCAGATCCACGATGTATTTGAAAGGGCCGACGGCCTGATGTATAAGCGCAAGCAGGAACTTAAGGCTATGGGAGCCAAGACCAGAGAGTGACATAATGGGCAGATAAAGGCCCGGATTTGGAAAAGGGTTGAAAACAAACAGGGGTATGAGACAATACTACAGTAACAATAAGCGATTCTGCATGGCAGTCATCATTATGACTGCTTTGACAGTATGTTTTATCCTGCTTTCAAATATCAGATCATGGGCGGATTTTTACGCAGATCACATCTATATTTTCTTTTGCAGACATTTCTCACGCATTGCAGAGCTCATCCCGTTTCCGCTGGGTGAGCTTTTGATGTATATCGGAGCGGGACTTGTCATCACAGCGTTTCTGCTGCTCATCCTGCGCATATTTCTTGGGAAAAAGAAAGGCTATGCCGCCTTTTTGTCCTTATATCTAAGGACTCTTACGATCATTATCCTTTCGGTGCTGTTAATATATTCAACGCAGTGGCTTACGACATTTCGAAGCTCGGTGCTCGGAAAGCCGGATTATGCCGCACGGGAATATACAACTGACGAACTTGGGATGCTGTACATTTATCTTGTGGACAATATCAACGAAGAATGCGGTAAGATTCCGCGTGACGGGTTCGGAAATATCATCTATGATGACAAGGAAACGGTCGAACGGAAAGTAGCTGTTGCGATGAACGCTGCCGGTGACGAATATCCAAGGCTTAAAGGCTATTATCCGGCCTTCAAGGCGGCTTGGTGCTCCGATGAACTTCACTGGATGGGAATAGGCGGGTATACATATCCTTATACGCTTGAAGTGACTTATAACAAATATGTCAATAATTTCCGTCTTTCGTCGCTTTACGCACACGAAAGCTGTCATCATATGGGCTATTTTAAAGAACACGAAGCGAATTTCTTAGCTTTTGTCGCATGCAAAGAAAGCGATGATCCCATACTTCGCTATACCGCATATTTCTATGTATTGGGATATGTTGACGACGCATATCATCTGGCATGCATTAACGACGGTAACGAGGAGAAATATTTAACGGATGCCAAAGAACATTCCTTGCTTCCACAGGTCGGAACAGATTTTGACAATGCCGTAAGAGAAGCGGAAGAACGGTTCGACCGTGAAGAGCATACGCTTGAGGATTATGCCGACACAATTGAAGAGATAGGAGATGCCGGCTGGAATACGCAGGCCGATATACTCAAAGAATACAATTACGACGGTGTTGTAGATCTTTTGCTGCAGTACTACGACGGAAAGCTGTACTGACCGGACACCGTTACGGGCTGTCGACGAAAGCCGTCGGCCCGTTTAGCATATGACCGTATAACCGGTATGCCGGATGGCAAATTTGCCGCCGGTCTTTTTTTTGCCTTAAAGCATCAAAAACTACAGAATAGACATCATTAATGACGGAATACGCAAAAAAGCCGAGCGAGTGTTCCGCAATCAATTATAATATCTTAGATATACTATACTCATCGACGAGGGGTAATGAATCAATGGACAACATGGTAGATATCGAAGTGATCATCGACGATACATGCGTTGATCCGAAAATAAAGATACATGCAAAAGAAAAAAACAGGCAGGTCGAGAACATCATATACGCGATAGAGAATGTCACGGAAAATGATTATCCCCGTATAGCGGCCCAGGGCGATGAAGGGCTTGAGTTTGTGGCCCAGAAAAACATCATAAGAGCCTTTACGGAAGGAAGAAAACTCTTTATCGAGACCGACAGCGGCAGATATGTTGTCAAAAAGACACTTTCCGTTCTTGAAGAGGAACTAAATCCGTCACGGTTTATCCGCATATCCCAGTCGGAGATCATCAATATACTTAAAGTCAAACGTTTCGATATCAGTATTTCCGGTACGATCGGCGTTGAATTTGAGAACGGGACAAAGTCGTGGGCTTCAAGAAGCTGTGTAAAAGCAGTCAAGAAACTTATCAAATCGTAATCGGACTATGATCGGAGAATAAATATGAAAATATCGCATAAATTCGTAATCTTTTCTTCACTTGGTTTTGGCATGGGCGTGATCATCGGTGTTATGATATGTGCCTTTTCGGCAACGCTTACATATTCCGACGGAACTTTATATCTGTGTTCCAAGGAACTTATAGAAGCGGTGGGTAATCCGCTTACGGCATTTACCATTCAGGCTTTTACGTCGGGATTGTACGGGATCCTTGCCATGGGCGGATCCGTTGTTTACAGCATAGAGAAATGGAGCATCTTAAAGTGTACGCTGATCCATTATCTGGCGGTCATCGCAGGATTTATTATCATGGCAATCACGATGAGGTGGTTTATTGGTAAAGAGGGCCTTGTGTCGTTGGTTATCACTCTTGGGATAATGACGGTCGTATACATAGTGATCTGGATCGCAAATTATCTGTCGAGCAAGTCGCAGCTTGAACAGATCAACAAGGAGCTTGACGAACTTAAGGCACTGGAGATCAAAGGAGTGACCGAAGCATGAGCATGAAGATAATGATAACCGGTAAAAACAGGAAGATAGCGCTTGATATTGAAGAACATCTTCATGATGACCGAGATTATATGCTGATAAAATGTGCGGCCTCCAAGAAGGCCCTTCTCGATACATCATTAAGCGAAACTCCCGACGTAATAATCATATGCGCCGGAGACGAGAATGCAGACAGCGTAAATGTGTTTGACATATTAAGGGAAAGCGTAAGGCTCGGCGCGATAGAAGTGATCGTTGTGGCCAACGAAGAAGACAGAAAGTGCTTTATGGCCAACACGAAGCTCGACAGGCTGTTTTTCCTTTCAAGGCCGATCTCACTGCTTGCCCTTTACAAAAAACTCGATGACATCGAGAAGGCCATCAGGACAAAAGAACGTGAACTGGCGCTGACGGAATTTGTCAACGAAAAATCGTACGAGGAATTTACCAGAAAGCATATCCTTGTAGTTGATGACGACCCCGAGCAGTTAATGGCGATCAAGGATAACTTAAGAGAATTCTATGAAGTTACCGTCATCAACGGAGGCAAAAAGATATTTAAGGTACTGGAAAAGTACAAGGTCGATCTTATTCTTTTGGACTATATGATGCCCGAGATGAACGGTCCGGAAGTTCTTAAAATGTTAAGGGAGCATTCCGAATACGATGACATACCTGTGGTTTTCTTAACCGGCATGTCCGACAAAGAAGCGGTACTTAAGCTCATTGTCGAACTTAAGCCTCAGGGCTACGTGTTAAAGCCATCCAAAAAGTCGGAACTTGTTGCAAAGATAATCGAAGTACTCGGATGATCTGAAGGAGTTATCATATGGATCTCAACGGGCTTGACAAAAACGGAATATCCACCAAGGATGTGATCGCCTATACGGGCGGAGAGGACAAGTATATTTCCGCCGTTCAGCGTTTCTTTAAAAGTTATGAAAGCAACAGAAATGCCATAGAGGATTTGCTCGCTGCGTCGGATCTTGAAGGCTACTGCATAAAAGTCCATTCGCTTAAGAGCAATTCCAAAATGATAGGAGCAAATGCACTTTCAACTCAGTTTGAACAGCTTGAGAATGCATCGAAAAACGGTGATGCGGATTATGTGAAAGAAAACACCGCAACCGTTCTTAAAATGTACAAAGAGGTTATTGAGGTATTAAGACCGATAGGGGAAATGGAAACGGTCAAAGTGGCAGGAGAACTGACGGCTGATGAGGCACGGGCGACCGCCGATAAACTGTTGGCGGCACTCGATGACTTTGATGACGATCTCTCCGCGGAACTTGCGGGTAAGCTTATGGGTTATCCTTTCAGGCTTACGCAAAAGCAAAAACTTAGGGAAGCCGCGCAATACATCGGTGATTTCATGTACGACGAGGCTGCAGAGCTGATCAGGGAGATCATTCCCGGAATTGAGTGAGATGAACGATAAAAAGAATGATTTTGAAGAAAGACCGGAAGAACGTATCAAGAGTATACTGGTGGCGGTTATCACCTTAATATTTCTCCTGATAGTTTTGTTTGTTGTGTCTTTCTTTTTTGTACAGATAACAAAAAGCAAGGCCGCAGATCAGATCACATACAGCTGTGAGAGGATCAATGATTTTACCCGTGTCGGTGCCGGTACGGAGAGCGTAGAGATTCCCGGAAGTTACGAACTTGCGGCAGGTGAGAAGCTTGAGATCACGACTGTTCTTCCCGATGTTATCTATGATGATACATGGGTCAGTTTTTTAAGCGACAACAATACATCTGTCTATGTCGGTGATGAACTTCGCAAAGACTATGACAAGAACAAAGATACCATCATCGGCGGAGCGCTCAAGAGACTCCATATATTTGTAGGTCTCAATCCCGAAGATGCGGGCAAGACTTTAAAGATCGCTTATTTTGCCAACAAAAACAATACGATAAATATAAGAGACATCTATATCGGGACAAGTCTGGGCATAATCGAGCAGATAATAAGGCTTGATATCACCAATTTCATTATGGCATTTGCGCTCATGTCCATTTCGATCATTGCCATACTGATAGGACTTCTTTTAAAGATCACCCAAAAAGCACCTTCTCCGATCACCGCGATGGGATTTGGTGTTCTGTTCATGACGATCTGGCTCGTATTCGATTCGAGTCTTTTTCAGCTTGCATTCAGACATTATTATATAGACGGTACGATGTCGTATCTAATGGTACTGCTGATACCGTATCCTTTTGTATATTATCTGGACATATTGCAGGAACGAAGGTACCGGATGGTATACATTTTTTGCCTGTTTTATCTTGAGATCGTGACGGCCTGCGTTTGTCTTCTTCATTTCTCCGAAACGATCGATTTTCTTACCATGCTGCCGTTTTTGGCAATCACGATCGCGATCATCCTTGTGGCTATCGTAACAACACTTGTGATCGATTTTATCAAAGGACATTACAAGACCTATCTTGTCAGTTACATAGGTGTGGTGGGACTTTTGTGCTTATCCGCTTTTGAGATAGTGCGCGTTGTGGCAGTTGATGAAAAGCATGCGGGCACATTTGTCATACTCGGTCTTTTCTGGACCATCACGCTTGCCATCATACACCAGCTTTATGCCGTACGTGAGGCGCAAAAAGAAGCAGCCGTGGCAGTCAGAGCAAGTGAGACCAAGACTAACTTCTTAGCCAATATGTCACATGAGATACGTACCCCCATGAATGCGATACTCGGTATGGATGAGATGATATTAAGGGAAGCCAAGGATAATACGCGTATCTCAAAATATGCTTCCGACATAAAATCCGCCGGAAACATGCTGTTATCGATCATAAATGACATTCTGGATCTTAGTAAGATTGAATCCGGTAAGGCAGAACTTATCTCCTCGGATTTTGAGATATGTTCGGTCATCAACGACATCATCAACATTGCGGGAAGACGAGCAAGGGAAAAAGAGATCACGTTTTCTTTTGACGCTTCATACGATATACCCATCAGGTTCCACGGCGATGAGATCAGGGCAAGACAGATAATGCTAAACATCATCAATAACGCCGTTAAATACACCAAGGAAGGCTCGGTAAAGGTCAACTTAAGCATAGAAAAAGACACGGACCTCGATATAAAAGCGGGAGATAAGGTTACCCTGGTTGTTTCCGTCAAGGATACGGGTATAGGGATCAAAGAAGAAGACCGGGCAAAACTGTTCCAGCCCTTTGACAGACTCGAGGAGACCAAGAACAGAAATATCGAAGGAACGGGACTCGGTCTTAGCATAGCCGGAAATTACGTGGATCTGATGGGCGGACATATAGATGTTGACAGCACATACGGCGAAGGCTCGACATTTACGATATATATGCCCATGGAAGTTGTGGATCCGACTCCGATCATGGATTTTACGGACCGCATAAGGAATATGAAGCAGGAAAAGGCAGACAACACGCCGTTGGTGATAGCGCCAAACGCATCGGCACTCGTGGTGGATGATAACGAGATGAACCTTGAGGTCATTGCCGGTCTTATGGAAAGAACGCGCATGAAAGTCGATCTTGCGCTTTCGGGGCCCGAAGGTATAGAGAAAATGAGCCACAGACGGTATGACATAGTGTTCCTTGATCAGATGATGCCCGGAATGGACGGTGTAGAGACACTTAAGAGCATGTGTATGAAATACGACATGCGCGGTGTTTCGGTGATCGCACTTACCGCAGACGCGGTGGCCGGCGCCAGAGAGTTTTACCTTGAAAAAGGCTTTGACGATTATGTTTCAAAGCCTGTTAAGTCCGACGAACTGGAAAGAGTGCTCAAAAACCATCT